>PKCQ01000547.1 GCA_002862265.1 Planctomycetaceae bacterium
TCTGACTGAACGAGACATCAATGACTGAACAACCAAATCCATACAGCCAGCCAGAGAGTAGCGGGCGACCTATCGGTAAAGCCAAGAAGCCCACAAGCAAGCGTAAAATTTTGTATTGGATAGCAATGGGTGTCATCTGGACGCTTGCACTTATTGGTTTGGTACCAGTTGTGTTTACGGTTTGGCTTTTTCTTTATGGTCATAAGTATTATTGACCAGCAAATGCATGAACAACGCTTCAAAAGCAAGAAGAATTGATTCTGACTGAAAGAGGCACCAATGAGTGACAAACTAAATCCATACAGCGAGCCAGAGAGTAGCGAGCTACCTATCGATAAAGCCAAGAAGCGCACAAGCAAGCGTAGACTCTGGTTTTGGCTAGTCGCGAGCCCGCTAATCTTCGCTTTCTTTGGGATTGGCCTCTACGTAGGCCCGCTTGCACTTATTTGATTAGCGACAGTTTGGGTAATCTACCGATTCTTCGCCTCTGGTTTAAATAAGGAGTAGTGACCAGCAAATGTATGAACAACGCTCCAAAAGCAAGAAGAATTGATTTTGATTGAAAGAGGCACCAATGAGTGACCAACCAAATCCATACAGCGAGCCAGAGAGTAGCGAGCTACCTACCGTTGAAGCGAAGGAGCCCACAAGCAAGCGTAAAATGTTGTATTGGATAGCGTTTGGTGGCTGTGTCGTCCCCCTTGCACTTCTTGGTTTATTGACAGTTTGGCAAGTTTCTTTTTGGATCTGATGGTTGGCTGAGCTCCCCCTGAGGTTTTTTTTTTTACGTAATATGGATTGCTTTTCGCGCTTCGCGCGGCGAAGGTACAATCAGAAGCAATCCACCGGAGAATGAACGCTCTTTTTCCTCTGTTTTTCTCGTTTTCTGCGGGCAAAAGAAAAAAGCTCAAAGCGATAACCCCACTTTAAGCTTTGATAGGAGATAACTACTCATGTCAGTAAGTAGTTATTTAGCGATAAGAACGCTAGCTTTGAAAATTACACTTTCCTTGTTTAGTCCGTCTCATTCTTTAATCCGATTTGCTAGTCCGTCTTCGCCCCAGGATAGATGACTCGCGTAGACTTTAGGCACGTATACCCAAGAGTCTTTAATTCCGCAGCCGCCCCGTGCAAAAAGTTCGCTCGACTGAAACTACGGGTGGAATGAGTAGTTTTCTCGAGAGAGAGGCCTGCGTTATTGGCTGAAATCGTTGCAGTAGCCTCGTAGGGCGCATGATTGCTGCGGCGAAGCAGATGGAATTGCTCCGGCGGCACCCTCGGTAGTGGACTGACGCGTTGGTTGCAAATAAGAGACTATGCCGCGTTTCGCGAGTAGCTTTTCAATAGCCCGCCAAGACGCTCCTCGCATCGGATATCGGACAACCGAATCGCATCGGCCGGCTGATGCAATTTGCCAGACTTCTTGGTCGTCATATGGGTTGGTCGCTCGTTTTCCGACCAGCCCAAGGAAAAAAACCCTCGAACGAAAGTAGGTAGGGCTTGAGTTGTCTCGGCGTTTCGATGTTGCTATCCATCGACGTCGTCAGAGTCACTTCAAACACGAGCACTTGACGATGGAATGTGACACTTTAACTAGAGGACTTTTCAACCACCAAAAGTTGGGGAGTGTCACTTCTGCCGCATCCTCACCCGGGTGCGGATCGAAACTCGCAAGTCGCTCTTATCGCAGCATTTACGAAAGTGTTAATTTTTTGTCTTTCTTCGTAAGCTGATCCTGCACAGAAATGGGGCACTGCTATTTCCTGAAGCAACTATCCAGCCCAATTAAGACATTGGTTTTGATGTTTTTTTGGAACGATGTTATGAGTTAGTGAGACTCTAATCTTCGTTAATGGGGCGACTTTGGACAACTGGCTTCCATTCATGCTCGGTGACGCGCGGGTAGTGCTGAGCTGGTTCAGGTTTCACGCCTAGGGAAACACGAAAATAGAGCGTTTCGACTCGTTTCAAAACTGAGCGGGCGTGATGGTTTAGAGAAACTGGATGCCGCCACAGAACCGTGTTAAAGTCTCGCTCTCAGTCGCCCTGGCTCAACAAAACTCGACCCCAAAAGTGATTCTGCCACGGATCGCAAAAATTGACGCCTAGGCTTTCTTCCTGGTGATCGCAGTTAACACGGAGAAAACAAATGTTTCGAACAATGACGAACCTGAGTAGTTGGCAGCTTTGCGGCTTATTGGTTGCCACCACCCTTCCGCTCGGAATGAGCGCTCAAGCCCAGTCGGTTGAAGGGCAAGCCGCGCAAACATCCGCAGATGAAGCACCTCTTTTTGTCTGTCGGTTTATTGAAGTTGCGCCCGAAAATGTCGCTGAGTGGAGGCAGAGAGTCGCAGAAAAGAATGCGAAGTTCGGTACGTCCAATGACCCAGCTCGCTACGGGACTTGGCTCATTATGTCTGGCAAACGAACAAACCAATACGCGAGAGGTTTTTTCACGACAATAGAGCTCTATTCGAACCCAAAACCTGCGGTCCAAGGCATGGCAGTGAACGCAGATGTTCCACAGGCGGCCTACTGGCAAGAGAACATTACACCACTGGAAAAGTCGTCGGGGAACCGATCGATTAGGAAGATGATCACGGTCCTGCAAGAGCGACATAAGGATTTGCCTCAAAAGCCGAAGAAGTTTGTGAAACACTTTTCATGGCGATTGAAGCCCGGGATGTTTGAGCGGTATGCCGCCAACGAAAGCAAAATGATCGAGGTATACAAGCAAATGGACCTCTCAGTTAACTTCTTTGTTTCAAGAATAATTGATGGGGGTGACATCATGACGATGACCGACACCTTTGCTTTTGACAAGATGAGCGATTTACCATCGCCTGAACTGATAAAACAAGAGTTCAATAAGGTTCACGGTGAGGGTGCTTGGGATAAGTATCTCGAAGAACGCATCCAACTAATGCAAGAGAATGCCGGCATCGAGGCCGAGACATGGAGATATGAAGAAAAACTCAGCAATCTGTAAATATCGGGTTAGAATTCGTCATCGCGTTGCTGATTGAAGAGAAACTCGATGTCGCGTTGCATTTTGAGCAGTTTGATCTCAATTGAGGTGACAGTGCTCACAGTGGGTTCGTCGGCTGCACCAGCCGGTCAACAAGACCGGCAGGTGAATTTCGGCAGATCCTCCATAGACTGAGTTGTGTTTTACAGTGCCATGAGTTTAAGACATTGTGTCGCTCAGAGCGGCGTACCGATGAAGGTCGACAGGTGTTCGACGTTACGCTGGGCATATGATTTGCGTCTTGATTAACTATCAAGGGCAAACCGTTTGTCGGCCACCCTACATCTTGCGAGAAGCTGAGGGTGGCTGAGCAGGGGCGCACGCATGTACGCTTTGATTTTATTCCGCGGCTTGTCCGATGAGCAACCCATTACTTCAAAGTCGCTTCACACACGAGCTTCTGAGCATCGAGTGTGACGCTCGAACCAGAGAACTTTCCAACCACAAATAGTCGGAGAGTGTCACGTCCGCCGCATCTCTAAGCGGATGAGTATCGGATCCCGCAAGTCGCTGCTATCTCAGCACTTACAAACGTGAGAACTCCCCGCGAATTTCCGTGAAAGGGTCCTGCACAGGAAGCTTCTATACCAGTCTTCCCTAAGGAATAGCGGTTTTTGTTTCTATTCACTGAATAGTTTACCTATATTTTCAGTTTACTTGCACATTGTCAAGAACTTGCACCCGTGAAGAAACAAGCCGCAAACACTATCCGGGCTTCAAAAGCAAGAAGAATTGATCCTGACTGAAAGAGGCACCAATGAGTAACCAACCAAATCCATACAGCGAGTCAGAGAGTAGCGAGCTACCTATCTTTGAAGCGAAGAAGCCTACAAGCAAGCGTAGCATTTTGTCTTGGATAGCGATGGGTGTCTGCGTCTTGTTCGCCTTTGTACTTAGTGGGTTCGCATAAATTTTGTATCTCGTCTTGCTTCTGATTCTTAACCTTTTTGTTTGACCAGCAAACTTATGAACAACGCTCCAAAAGCAAGAGAAATTGATTCTGACTGAACGAGACATCAATGACTGACCAACCAAATCCATACAGCCAGCCAGAGAGTAGCGAGCTACCTATCGGTGAGGCTGAGACGCCCACAAGGAAGCGTAAACTTTGGTTTTGGCTAGCGATGGGTGGCTGTGTCTTCCCGCTTGCACTTATTGGGTTAGCGGTAGTTGCGGCAATCCTTTTCTACATTTTTAACGCTGATTACGTGAATAGCGTCTGATCTTTTGTCTTAATCAAACCGCCTATCGTAGCCTTACCATGGCATGTGGAGCAGCAGTGGCAAGCGTAGGTTCTCCTCGTGCTCAATCGGCTGGGCAAATTTGATCCTGTACAATTGCAACGAAATCGAATTTGTCAGCACTACCCACTCGATTCCCTCTTTCGCTCCGTAGTCTACTGCTTGCCGCAAATGACGGGCGTTCAGATCAACACCTGCTGCCTTGACTTCAATCAGGTACTTGATCTTGTTGTTGATCTTCACAGCGAGATCACAAAACGTTCCTCGGATTTGCTGTTCCCCGGTTAGCTCCAGATATTTGTCATACCCAAACCAGTCAGCGAGAATGTCCTTGACGACTGTAACAGTGTCGGCCTCAGATACATCACGCTCTCTGAGAGACTGCGTAATCTTCTGGTATGCTTCACACCATCGCGAATTCTATCGAGCGTTCGTTTTGGAATCATGCTCATCTTTCTGCCCTTTGTTTGTGACTCGCTACCCAGTGTAATAAAAGAAAAATGGGCTAAAAAGAACCGATTTGAAGTCGCTTGCCAACCTGCCCAAGTGACCATAGTGCGCAAGTTAACGCCCAAGAACGGCAAGCCAGCGGCAATGAAGAAGATGGCTGGATGAGCTTACACGGTCATTCATATGGGTTCATGAGCATTTGTATGAAGCAGATCCTGCTGTAACACTCGAATCGAAAAAGAAAAAAGGGTGACTGGTTGTGTGGGCGTTTTAGTTGTCCCATTCGATGACTCAAGCCGCAAATACGTATCGAATGAGTCCCATCGCGAACGCGAACACGAAACCAAAAGAGAATCGATCAAGCGGATAACGTTTCCTGCCTCTATTGGTTTTCCATCGACCAAAACCCTCAAACAAGCCGCCCAAGAGCACCGAAGTGATCAAAAGATTGATAATCTGAATGGCTGACGATTGCAGCATTTGCGAGGGAAAAAACCAAAGGCTCACTGCACCAGCAATCCCACCCATCACGGCGTAACCGCAAGCAGTGACCCACGGTTTACGGGGTTCTTGGCTTTTCAGCGATTTGCTCAACACCAAAAGTCCGCGAGCACCAAGTTCACAGATGAACGGTAAGAGTAATTCAAAAACGAACGGGGCAATGAATTCTAAGATGGCTACCATCAATGGTCCCTTACTGCACGCAGCTGTTCTAGTCACATGTCAGTGTGAGTGTTCAGTGCCTTGTCTTTACTCCGAAACAGGCTAGCACATTTGCTGAACTACTGGTTGTGTGGGCGTTTTAGTTGTCCCACTCTATGACGGAGGCTTGCCGACGAAGCAAGTCGTCATTCCAAGTGCCATCCTTGCGAATTTCAACAAAATGATCACGACCCTCTGAATTATAAAATACTCCTGCCGCTGTCACAAATACTAATGGGCTTCCATCAGAATAAATCCACTTCCCTTCTATAATTGCATCGGAATCATCAATCCAAAATCCGCCATTTGGACCACCAGATTCAAAATTTTGAGTGAGCTTCATAACAGATTGATTCTGTTCTGCTGTCTCAATTCGAACGAGATGAGCACCCACAGATTCGGCATAAAGGGCAGCACCCCGCGGTGTCATTCTTTCTGTGACCACAGCATAATGATGCCCATTGAACTTCACTGCTGTTCTAGGGATACACTTCTTAATTTTCCTCTTGCTCACCACCTCTTCTTTGGAAGACAAGCCTGATTCCTTCGCACTCTCAAACGCCTTAATCGCTTCCCTCAAAGCCACAGCCTTATCGAGATCTTTCGCCTCCAAGGTTGCGTCGCGTTCCTCCCGTAAGTCCTTCAGCGTCGTCTCTCGTAACTTCTCGACTTCTTTCTTGAACACTCCTTGGAATCGTTTGATTGCAGCCTGCCCTTGCTTGCGTAGAACCTCTACCTCGTTCTCATACTTGCGTATGGATTTGTTCTAAGGCTCGTCTGCATAGAGGCAGGTTGTGAGTGCTAGGAGGATGCAAGGGATGATGTATCTCATGGGATCACCACAGGGTCGCGTGTTGTCTGAATGCCAAACAATTTATCTGGCTTACTAACACGCTGCAAATGCCCGAGGGCAGGACAGAGATGGGGCAAGGTTTGTTTCTTGTGAATAGCACAGGTCCCATAGAAGGATGTCTGTCGAGCCCCCTTCACTCGGGCTGTAATCATCAGTCGCTTGCCAACCTGTTCAAGTGACCACGGTGAGGAAGTGGAAGCCAGCGAACGGCAATCCAGTAGTTGTGAAG
>PKCQ01000552.1 GCA_002862265.1 Planctomycetaceae bacterium
ACAAGCCGATGATCTACTACCCACTTTCGACTTTGTTGCTCGCTGGGCTGCGTGACATTTTGCTTATCTCGACGCCCGAAGACATGCCCGTATTCGAGCGTTTGCTTGGTCACGGATCTCGACTAGGGATCTCCATTCGATACGCGGCGCAAGAAAAGCCTCGGGGCATCGCTGAAGCATTTTTGATAGGGAAGGAGTTCATCGGCAATGACCATGTCGCCCTTCGCTTAGGTAACAATATCTTTTACAGCCATGGGTTTCACGCAATTCTCGACAAGGCAGCAAGCAATCTTCAGGGTGCCAAAATTTTTTGCATATCGGGTCCAGGACGCGAGTTCTTTCGCTGTTTTAGATCTGGACTCAGAGGATCGGGTTATGAGTTTGGAAGAAAAACCCGCTAAGCCCAAGACTAACCTGGCAGTGGTGGGGCTCTATTTCTACGACAATCAGGTGGTAGATTTTGCCTCAGCGGTGAGGCCCTCGGCGCGCGGCGAGTTAGAAATCACGGACGTGAACCTCGCTTACCTAGAGAAAAAGCAACTTCATTGCATTCGCATGGGCCGTGGATTTGCATGGCTGGATACCGGTAGCCATGAGTCTTTGAATCAAGCCGCTAACCTCGTTGAAACGCTTGAGAGCCGCCAAGGACTCAAGTTGGCTTGTATCGAGGAGATCGCGTGCTTGAAGGGATCCATTTCGACAGAACGGCTCAATGCGTTGGGCGAACGGATGAATAACGATTACGGCCAGTATTTATGCATCCGTGCCGCCGAAATCGAAGCGGGTTATCGATAGTAAATCGAAGTGAGTTGCTTGCTGCATCGAAACTGCCACGGCCTAGCGTAGCTCAAGTTTTTGCCAAAATACGTGCATACGGTCTCCGCGCGTTCGAGCGTCTTCTAGCATGACGCCCACATCAGGTGCAACGTCGAAGGTTGGCGAGCGACCCGACATACGCACACTGATCGGACGACTGAAATCCACCATGTCTGGTGTCAGCCAAACGGTGGCTTGACGTCTGACTGAAGGAATCTTGCTGATGGAGAGCCCGTTAAAGTTTGGCCCGAGCAGCGATGCTGAAAAAGTTCCTCGTTTAGACGCATCTTTGGCATCGAACTGAAATGCGTTGCCGGAGAGTTGCGGCAACAGCTGCGGCGCCTCAAGCCAATAAAAGAAGCGGTCGCCGTTTCGCATGGTCACATTTGATAATTTTTGTGGCGTTCGGATGCGAAGGTGTGTGCTGAGTGACATCCATTCGAAGATCTGATCGAGCTCATCCATGAACAAACCGCTTCCGCGACCTCGATACTCCACTGCCATCGCGTCAGTCTTTGGGAATTTCAAGTAGTTTGTCAAGACACTACCGACCTTGGATGCGGCGCGAGTGCCGTCCAGTTCGCCGTAGACTATGTACATCCCCAGAGGCGCGGTCTGGCGCGATTCTGATTTCAGGTTTTCGTGATACTGAACAATGTACTTATCAGCACTTGGAGAAACCATGATGGCTCCCGCCCACAAGTCGGGGTGAGAAGAAGCCAGATCCCAAGCAGCGGTTGCACCGGCAAAGTGCCCAGCAATGAACACGCGGTCCGAGTCGATACTATATTTGCGCAACGCATCGCGCATGCATCGCAAGATACGATCGTGTTCCCCTTCCGTGTAGTTGTACTCTATTTGGTCTTCAAGCATCCACTTGGGAGATACCACGATATAACCATTTCGCGTCGCTTGCCCGGTGCGAGCTTTCGTCACGGCGAGCTCGCGTACGGGACCGCACCAGACATTGATTTCAAGATCTGGAAGATCTCCTTTGCCAGGAAGCGCTAAGATGCACGGGTATTTTCGATTGGGATCGTACTCTGGTGGGACCTGCACCACATACTCGACATTCGCACTATGAAAGCTTTTCACCGAATCGCGGAACATTCCCTGTGGGTCGCCACTTTTGGGAGTTGGTGGCGAAAGGGGAGGCTGCATCGTCTCAAGGATTTGATCCACTAACTTGGGTTGAGCTCCTTCCTCCTTGCCAAGCTTATTCAATATGGCTTGTCGCCTTGGTTGATTCGCGTCTCGCAAGTACTCACGCACAAGACCTCGCACCTTGATGACTGACTTGACTACGGCAAAATTGTCGAGTCCAGCATTGGGACCTAGCAGCCAGCCTGAAAACGCTAAAGCAACTTTGTTTTCATTGGGAATGGAGTCATCGCCGCGCAGTCGCTGGAAATCTGCGAATCGGTCGATCGTGTTAGGAGAGATCTCGGCAACGATTTCATCGAGAAGAGGTGAAACGGATTGTTGTTCTGTAGTTGGGAGTTGGCTAACGCGTTTTTTTAGTGCTTCGATGATATTGGCAATAAGAGTTATTTGATTCCTGGCAGCGTTCAGTTCATCTTTTAGCTTTATCTGTGACTCCAGTGGCAAGACTTCCGTTGGGAATGCATTTAGGTACTTCACGGCTAGAGCATGCTGCCCTGCCTCTCGCCGAAGTTTGATTTCCGCAAACTTGTCGTTGGCATAGAACTGGTCCAACTGGTCAACGATGGCCATGCGTCCGGCAAGGGCAGAGGGGAATTTTTGTAGACCTTCGATCATTGTGTCACGCGCTAAGTTAAATCGTTCGGCCTGTGTGTAAAACCGAACAAGTTGCAACCAATCTCCGGATGCTTCCATTCCCAAGGCGTGTTTTAGAATCGCGTCGAGTTCGTCATTGGGGATCGCAGAGGTAGAGATCCGTGTATCCCAAACGAATCGTGCACCGGCGTCCGTGTTGAGGACTTCAACCTTGGTATAGTGAGGAGTTAGCAGCGTGATTCCTTGCAGAACATCCACTACGCCTCGCGGAGTGAGTATTTGAAACTCACGGCGTCCAAATTTGTTGAATGGTGTGACTCGCAAGACAGCTTGAATTGCAGGTGCAGCACCTGAGCTGGCGACTTCTGAGGCAGCGACCGTAACGATTTCTTCCAACGCGGCCCGAGTTGATTCCTCGGCCGAAAAGTTTATCGGGCTGATATTGAAGTAAGTCTTTCTCAAGCCGTCATCGACGATTCCGATGGATCTTGGGCCAGTGCTACCGCCTCCCTTTTGAAATCCGTTGGTGCTGAGCGTATCGATTTCGCTGAACAAACCTGGTCCCAAGATCATTCCATTGGTGAGTCGAACAATGTACTTTTCTTGGCCGCTTGTTGGCTCAACGAAGAGAGCGAAAGTCGCAAGAAGGACGAGTGTCTGGATAAATGGACGAGTCATAGCGTTGCCAATGGTATTGCTTGAGCGAAGCCAGCCTGCACGGGGACAGTGGCTGCGGGTGGTAAACAAGCGAGATCGAGATGATGAGATGAACGGAACGCAGAGAGGATGCAGTAAATCTACTGCACAATCTATGCCGCGTCGACAAAATCAATCCGTCAGCATGGCAAAGCCAGATCGATCCTTGGATTTGTCACTGATCTTGGCGAGGGTCTTGTTTGTTGCTTGCCCCTGGCTGATGTCGGAGTGATAACCAAAGGTTCAAGGTTACGAAACAAAAAAGGCCCGCCGAGAAGGCGAGCCTTTTTGTGTTCTTCTTTTCTTAGCGACCACCGCTGAAGAATTTCCTAAGGGTTTCCTGAGCTGCGTCTTTCGAGTTCCCTTGAGCTTGTTTCTTGGGAACAGGCGGGAGTTTGCCAGGCTTGCCCTTCTTCTTAATCGTCGACTCTCCTGCCTGAGTATCAGCAATGGCCTCTTCTTCCATCACAGTTTCTCCTGAGATCTCGGTTGACTCAGGCAATTCGAATTGTCGTGTTACGGTTTCGGTCGAGGAACTTTGGCTCTGGTTGGGTTCGTCTAACCAGCCGCTGACGTCTACCTCTTCGAAGCGACTTTCGTTGACGCTGTTCGCGGAACGCTCAGCTGCCTCTTTGACGTCCTTCACCTCGGACTTTTTGACCGACTTGACGCCAGCTTCCATCACTACCGTAAACTCAAGTTTGCCGATCTTCAGATGATCGTCGTTTTTGAGGACTTTGGCACGAGAAGGATCTAGTTTTTTGCCATTCAGCTCAGTTCCATTCCGGCTCTTCAGATCGAGCAGAAGAATCTTTCCTTGCTTATGGACGATGGCACAGTGGCGCCTGCTGATAGATTCGCTCTTGGGGCGAAGGTGGCAATCGTCACTCCTACCGATCAAGAACTTATCGTGCTTGATTTGAATGAACTTACCCTCTTGAGCGCCATTTGCAACTCGAAGTTGAACCTGCATATTCACCTCGTGTACGTCGGAAGGCTGCAAAGGACGAGAACGATGGGTAATCGGATGAGAGTTTTACAGTCTCGAGAGACCAATACCGCAGGAAATACAGCTGCTTTCCTTTATCGTCTTGCAGAATGTTGAGCACAGTCTACTCATTATCTTAATAGAGTAAATAACTTGGCAAGGGTTAGATGTCCCAATTCGCGTCAATTACCTAGAAAAGTCAAGTAATAGCGATGTTGGTGCGGCGGACGATACCGTTAGGTTAGCGTTTGTGTTCCCAGCTGTTTTTCCCAAAACCGCCCCGCTCCTCGTCTGCTATCCATTCCGTGAAGCCATCTACCGTCTGCAAGCTTAGTCCCAAGCGTCCTCTTAGTGATTCTGCAATAGCATTGGCAAAATCTAAAGCCGCGTCTCCAGGAGCAGAATCAAGATCGTTAACACCGGAAGAATCGTCTGTATCCGATCCCGTGACAAGCTGTTTAAGCCCTCGCAAAGTCGGAGCGTGCTGGCTCCGTTTGAGCAATAAGCTGCCGTGCTGTAGCAATGCACCTTTGTAGCGGCGCTGTGCACTACCCATCACTTTTGAATTCCCAATGATGACATCGCCGAGACTGCGGCGTTCGAAGCACAGAAAGCTACAGGACTCTCCGCGACAAGTTGGCTCGCCCCATTTGCTAGACGCGAAATTTCGATCGGTTAACCACCCGACCACAGCGTCATGAATGCAGTCATATACGTGTTGGGCCGCTCCAAGCTGAGAATCAAGCAGTTTCGGAGGCAAAGCGAGTGCATAGGTCCAATCGTGATGGTGAACAATAGCCCCCCCACCTGTCGCTCGGCGGACGCAGTCTAAACTGCCGCTATCGCTGTGCTCCTTGCGGTCCGCCGACTTCTGAAAGTATCCGAGTGTGAGAGTTGGTGCACTCCATTGATAAATTCGAAGCAAGGCACGATCATTCGATGCTGCATGACACAGCATCTGATGATCGGTTTGCATGTTTTCAATGCCTCTTCGCGGCTTATCGACTAGGAGGAAACAGTCCATTTCATCACTGGATTACGAGCCGCTTTCACTTCATCTGGGCGACGAATAACCGTCGATTTTGGAGCTTCATGGAGTAACTCTGGCGACTCTTTCACGACTTGTTCCACCGCTTCCACAAAAGCATCCAAGGTTTCTTTGCTTTCGGTTTCCGTCGGCTCAATCATGATCGCCTCTGGAACAGTGAGCGGGAAGTAGACAGTTGGAGCATGGAAACCAAAGTCGAGCAGTCGCTTGGCCATGTCCATGGCCGTGATGCCGGCTTCTTTCTTGAGATTCGCTGCTGAGGCAACGAACTCGTGCATGCAACGATCGCCGTGAGGAACTTCTAGAGTGCCTTTGAGTTTTGCAAGCAAGTAGTTGGCATTCAGAACAGCGTTCTCGCTAACTTCCTTCAAACCTGCTCCGCCATAGGCTCGGATGTAACAGTAGGCTCGAACCAACACTCCGACGTTACCGATGAAGCCGCGAACACGTCCAATGCTCAAAGGATAATTGGAATTCAAGCGATATGTAACTTCGCCATTGGCTTCTTCCCGTACGACACGTGGTTTCGGTAAGAAGGGATCGAGGAAGTCGCGAACACAAATTGGGCCCGCGCCAGGTCCGCCGCCGCCGTGAGGCCCACTGAAGGTCTTGTGCGGATTATAGTGCATCATGTCCGCACCGAAGTCTCCCGGGCGGGCAATGCCTAGGATGGCGTTCATGTTCGCACCATCCAAGTAAATCAGTCCGCCTGCTTCGTGGACCAAGTCAGCGATTTCGCGAATCTTGTTCTCGAACAGACCAAGAGTGCTTGGGTTGGTGATCATGAAGACTGCAATCTTGCCGTCAACTTTGCTCTTCAAGTCGTCCATGTCTACCGAGCCATCAGGCAGCGACTTAATCATGATCGACTTGAAACCAACCATTTTCGCGCTTGCTGGATTGGTGCCGTGGGCGCTGTCTGGAACGAGAACGTTGGTTCGTTCTTCTCCACGCTCCTGGAAGTACTTCGAGGCACACATCAGTGCTGTCAGCTCGCCGTGAGCTCCGGCAGCAGGCTGAATGGAAACAGACGGAAGTCCGGAGATCTCGGCGAAGTACTGTTGGACTTCGTATAGTATCTCAAGCATCCCTTGAACCGTTTCATCTGCCTGCAACGGATGCAAATCGACGATGCCAGGTAAACTGGCCAGACGCTCGTTCCGCTTCGGGTTGTATTTCATCGTGCATGAACCAAG
>PKCQ01000583.1 GCA_002862265.1 Planctomycetaceae bacterium
ATTTGCCAGCAAAAAGGAAAAAGGGGGCCAGCAGCGAAGGCAGCGAGAAATAATCTCGTCCTCGCGATTCGACCTACAGAATCCCGCTAACTTGGTGCATGTTGTCTTAGCCTCGTTGTGAAATGGGCCATGCGAGGCAACAATGTCCGCTCTCTTTGGAGATTCAACAGAGGACAATCATGCTCAAGACCACCTTGCTCCATCCCGAGATTTTGCGCGTCTGTGCAAGAGCGGGACATCACTCCAAGATTCTCATCGCTGACGGAAACTATCCGGCTGCATCAAAAATCGGTCCCAGAGCCGAGCTGATCTCGCTGCAGCTCATGCCGGGTGTCCCAACCGTAGCACAGGTCTTGCATGCGATTCTCAGTGAAGTTCCGATCGATGTCTTCAATACAATGGGGATCGACGAAACAGATGAATACGCCTCTCAGGACGATCCGCCTGTTTGGCACGAATATCGTCAGATCCTGAAAGAGCATGGCTCCACCCGCCAGCTGCAGCCCATCAAAAAATGGGACTTCTACGATGCTGTTTCTTCCGAAGATCATGTGCTGACCATCCAAACGGCCGATCAAGCACTCTGGGCCAACTTATTGCTCTCAGTCGGTGTTCGCACGCCGGAATAGCACCGCGGATTCCCGCCAGCCTCACTTACAAATCAGTTAGATCAAAGTATTACGCAGGGATTGAAATGGAACGTCGCAAGCTAGGCAACACGGATCTTGAGCTCCCAATCCTCAGCTTTGGAGCTAGTTCGCTGGGAGCCGAGTTTCGAGGAGTGACTTTGGATGAAGTGTTTGCATCGATTCGAGTTGCACTCGAACTCGGTTTGAATTTCATTGACACTTCGCCCTTTTACGGACGTGGAATGAGCGAAGTCATGCTTGGTGTGGCGCTGAGGGATGTGCCGCGTGACGACTACCTCATGTGCACCAAGTTTGGGCGTTACGATGTAGATCACTTCGACTTTTCCGCCAAACGTGTCGCCGAAAGTATCGATGTTTCACTTCACCGACTTGGCTGTGGGCATCTCGACATCGTCCTCTGTCACGACATCGAGTTCGTGGATATTCAGAAAGTCATCGACGAGACGATTCCCGCCTTAAGGAAACAGCAGAAAGCAGGGAAGATTCGTTACATCGGAGTCAGTGGCTATCCTCAAAAGATCTTCCACAAGGTACTTGAGCAAACGGACTTGGATTGCGTGCTCAGCTACAACCAGTACACGCTCCAGAACACTCGATTTCTCGACGAGACGATTCCATTGCTCCAGGAGCGTGGCGTTGGCATCATGAACGCGGGGCCATTTAGCGCCCGTCTGTTGACGAATTCAACGCTTCCGCCTTGGTTCCGCGATCCCAAGGAAGTGCAGGATGCCGCTCGTCAAGCCGCCGAGCACTGTAACTCCAAGGGAGTTGATATCGCTGAGTTGGCTTTGCAATTCTCACTACGTCATCCCGAAATCGCGACCACTGTTGCCGGAAGTGCGAATCCCAACAACATTCGTAAGTGGGTCGAGTGGGCCGAGAATCCAATCAACGAAGAATTGCTGGCTGAGGTATTACAAATCTTCGAGCCAGTGAAAAACGTCGGCCACAACGAAGGGCTTGACGAGAACAATTGAGTCTCGGGTACGGGCTGCAACCTACCACCTCGGGATGAGTAGCGAGTCCTGCAGCGGAGAGAGACCATCCGTATCCTCAGGGGAGCTGAACCGGGGTCTCGCCCCCTGCGACTGGGCAATTTGAATACCTAAAGTCAAGACGTGTTCGCGGGGCCGTTAGTCGCTTACCGGCGTTTGCAGTCGCGGCATATTTGGCGAAGTTTACCAGCCAGTTCTTCGGTTAGGGTGTTGGGCTCAAGACGCCATAGCCAGTTGCCCTTTGCTTCTCCCGGTCGATTCATGCGGCCTTCCTCTCCAAGCCCCAGAATGTCTTGCATCGGAGCCATGGCAAGGCGGGCTTTCGAGGCATAGACCATCGATAACAGCTGCCAATGAATTCTTAAGTTCTGTGGCTGTAGCTCAAGCCAAGGTTCCAGGAGTTGGCAACGAATTTTGTTCTTTGTTCCGGCTCGATACCAAGCCGCAATCGTACTGTTGTCATGAGTGCCCGTGTAAGCCACGCAGTTGGCCGGGTAAGCGTCTGGTCGGTGAAATTCGCCGTCCTCGCTGTCAAAACCAAATTGCAAGACACGCATGCCTGGGAATTCAAGTGTATCTCTCAGCGCGTGGACTTCGTCCGTGATCAAGCCGAGGTCCTCTGCAATAATTGCCAAGTCCCCAAGCACTTTTCTTGCTGCTTGGAATGGCGCGGCACCTGGACCAGTTTCCCAAGATCCCGATACCGCCGTCTTCGCTTTCGCCGGCACTGCCCAGTAGGATTCGAAGCCACGAAAGTGATCGATGCGGACGAGGTCGAACAATTCAAAGGCGGCGCGAAGCCGTTGGACCCACCAAGAGTAATTCCGCGACTCCATCGCTTCCCAGTCATACAGAGGGTTGCCCCATAGCTGGCCCGTCTTGCTGAAGTAGTCGGGGGGAACACCCGCAACTACTTTGGGTTTGCCACGTTTGTTGAGTAGAAAACTACTTTGATGCGCCCATACATCCGCGCTGCCATGGGCAACGAAAATCGGCATGTCTCCGAACAAGTCGATGTTTCGATTTACTGCAGCTTCTTTAAGGGCACCCCACTGTTCGAAGAATAAGTACTGAACAAACTGCTCGAATTCAACTTGTCTATCTAGCTTCTCGCGCCACTGCCCTAATGTGTTGGAATTGCGAGCAACGAGTTCAGGCTCCCACTGCGACCAATCGTCTGACTGCGTTTCTTCACGGAGTGCGGCATAGAGAGCAAAATCATCGAGCCACCACCTGTGCTTGACGCAGAAGGATTCAAATTCATCGAGCAAAGAACAGCTCTGCTTCGCCAAGAACTTTTCGTAGGCCAAACGAAGTGCGAAGGGCTTGGTACGGCGGGCCAAAGCGTAGTTGCACTGTCCAGAGGCGGTCTCCGATTTTTCATCCAGTGCATCAATGGCGTTCTGGTGGATCTCATGCAGCTGGATTTCGTCTAGCAGATCACGCTGAACTAGGTCGTCCATGCTTATTAACAACGGGTTGCCAGCGAAGGCGGAATAGCACGAGTAAGGCGACTCCGCGTGTAGTGATGGTCCCAGCGGCAAAACTTGCCAGACACGCTGCCCTGCCCTTTCTAGAAAGTCCAAGAACTGATGGGCTGCAGGGCCGAGATCTCCGACACCAAAGTCGATTGCGGAATCACCGCGAGGCAAACTCGTGATGTGCAGGAGAACTCCAGCCGCTCTCTCATAGTGCATGGTTAGCGGTCCCTAAGCCCTGTTTGGCATCGATTGAGAGAACAGCGTTACTCAATTGGGTTGACATTCCAAATTTCACTTGCGTATTGCCCAATGGTCCGATCGCTAGAAAAGTGGCCGCTCGTCGCTGAGTTGATGATACTCATCCGATTCCAGTTTTCTTCGTCCTTATAAGCTTCATTGACCTCGCGTTGTACTTCAATGAAACTGCGTAGGTCGGCGAGCGTCAGCCACTGGTCAGCTGGATTTCGTAGTCCGCCGATAAGGATGTCAAAGACACCTGGTTCGCCGATGTTGAATGTGCCGCTCTCGAGCAATTCCATGACCCGTCGGATGTCAGGATCGCCCGCCACGATTTGGTCAGGTTGGTAATCCGCCCGTGTCTTGCTCACTTCTTGAGCGTCGAGTCCGAAAAGGAAAAAATTCTCAGGGCCAGCTTTTTCGCGAATCTCAATGTTCGCGCCATCCAGAGTTCCAATCGTTAATGCACCGTTCATCATGAACTTCATGTTGCCTGTGCCGGAAGCTTCTTTGCCAGCAGTTGAGATCTGTTCGGAAAGTTCTGTTCCAGGGCAAATAATCTCCATGGCGGAGACGTTGTAGTTTGGCAGGAAGACAAGCTTGATCAGGTCTCCCACCGCTTCATCATTGTTGATTATCTGAGCCACATTGTTGATCAATTTGACGATGACTTTGGCCACATGATAGCCAGGAGCAGCCTTCCCGCCGATCAGAATCGCCCGAGGCACCATACCTTCTTTGTCGCCGCGACGCACACGATCGTAAAGGTGTATTGCATGTAGGACGTTCAGCAATTGACGCTTGTACTCGTGAATACGTTTGACCTGCACATCAAAGATGGCACTGGTGTTAAACTCGATGCCTGTCCGCTCCTGAACGAAATTGGCAAGCCGTTTCTTGTTCGCCAATTTGACCTCGCCCCATCGTTGGCGGAAAGAAGCATCGCCAGCAAAGGGCAACAAGGCCTCGATTTGGCTAAGATCTCTTTCCCAGCTTTCTCCAATGGCTTCGTTCAACAAGCGGCGCAAGCCCGGGTTGCAATGGGACAGCCATCGGCGTTGTGTGACCCCGTTGGTTTTGTTGTTGAACTTCTCAGGCCACATCTGGTTAAAGTTCGAGAATAGCCCAGCTTTGAGCAACTCGGTGTGTAGTTGCGCGACACCGTTGACTGAGAAGCTTCCCACGATCGCCAGGTATGCCATGCGAATGTGCGGATCGTGGCCTTCTTCAATAATGCTCAGTTCCGCTTTGATTTCTGGGTTCTTTGGAAAAGCAAACTCGACTTCACGAAGGAATCGCCGATTGATCTCAAAGATAATTTCTGTCAGCCGAGGTAGCAAGCGGCCGAAGAGGCTGACGGACCATCGCTCCAACGCTTCCGGCAACAACGTGTGGTTCGTATAGGCCATGCAACGAGTCGTGATTCCCCATGCGTCTTCCCAATCCATTGCGTAATCATCCATCAGGATGCGCATCAGCTCTGGTACCGCACAAGCTGGATGAGTGTCGTTCAGCTGGAAGCAATTCTTTTCGCCGAACTTTGATAAATCGCGTCCGTTTTTGTCAACCCACTTGGCGAGTACATCTTGCAGACTTGCGGAGACTAAAAAGTACTGCTGCTTCAGGCGTAGCTCTTTCCCATTCTCACTGGCATCGTTGGGATAGAGAACCATGGTGATCTGCTCAGCCATGGTTTTTGCCGCAACTGATTCTGCATATCCACCTGCGTTGAATTCGCCCAAGTCGAATTCGTCAGTGGCCATAGACTTCCAAAGTCGAAGTGTATTAACGGTTCCGTTCTTATGACCTGGGATCGGCATGTCATGAGGAACAGCCAAAACGTCTTGAGTGTCGACCCAGCGGCTGTGATGAACGCCGTCAGCATCGTAATACAATTCCGAACGTCCGTAAAACTTCACGCGACGTGAGTCTTCCGGTCTCTGGATTTCCCAGGGATTACCATCACGCAACCAGTGATCAGGATCCTCTACCTGTCGACCTGATTCGATCCGCTGGTGGAACATCCCGTACTCGTATCGTAGGCCATATCCGACGACGGGGAGACGCAGGTTAGCGCAGCTGTCGAGGAAGCAAGCTGCGAGTCGACCAAGACCGCCGTTGCCAAGTCCAGCGTCGTGTTCTTGCTCGGCGAGTTCTTCGAGCGCCATGCCATACTGATGCAAGGCATTGCTCATTTCTTCGTCGAGCCCAAGGTTCGCGACCGCGTTGGTAAACGAGCGGCCGATAAGGAACTCGAGTGACAAGTAGTAAACTTGTCGTGACTGCGAATCTCCAATCCGCTTTTGGGTGGCTTTCCAGTTCGCAACCAGACGATCACGCACTGCGATGGCGGCAGCGCGGTATAAGTAGTCTTGAGTGGCTTGCTTGGCGACATGTCCGAGCGTGAAATTTAAATGACGAGTAATCTCTGTCTCAAGAGAACCGAGGCCGTTTTCAGTTATTTCAGGTGTAGCAATCGTCATATTCATGATTGGACCAGAAGCGGATTGATGATTTGACAAGTGGGAACTGACTACGAAGGACGTTCTGTTCCCAGCTTGCTGATGGGCGTTTTCGTTGGCTGTTACAAGTCGAATGACGCGATGGCCTATCTTATTCGGTCGTCATAACCGACTGGCATTCAGCGTTTTTTTGGCGGCTTTTATACGATTTCCGATGTTACCGATATACCGCCTGCGGCAAGTCCTGAGGGCTAGAACTGCCAGTGCGGAATGTTCGCCCCTTGAGCCACTATTGCGTTACATCAACTTGCCTAATGTCCGTCGTGGATTTTGGGAGAGTTTGCGTTCTGCGAGGGATTCGTCCCTGAAGAGCCCTGACGCATACTGTTCTGCTATTAGCCAACGCGTTATTCTGCCAAGAGAGATTCACCTTTTGCCGTCAATTCACAAAAAAAGATAACCCAATGGATGCGATTGCTGCGATTAAGAATTCCTTGGCCACCGCTGAGATGGTCGGAATGGCTTACCTCGACGACCTCGGAAATGACGAGTTGATGATGCGGCCGCATCCGGAGTGCAATCACTTGAATTGGCAAGTAGGCCACTTGATCGCGGCCGAGAATCAAATGATGTCGCAGATTTCTGACTGTATGCCCCCG
>PKCQ01000299.1 GCA_002862265.1 Planctomycetaceae bacterium
CTCCACCCAACGCCCTCGCCCCATTAAAACCTCACTGCACCAAGCCTCGCTTCTCTGGCTGACCAACAGTGTTTTGGTCTACGCGTTAGCATTCGGATTCTCGCAGAATCTGCTCGCTCAAAACGAGATTGACTTTTCTAAGGTGGAGCAATTCTTGCAAGATTCCGTGGAGCAGAAAAGAGTCGCAGGAGGTGCCGTGCTGCTCATGAAAGGTGACGCAGTACTCTTTGAAACGGGATTTGGTTTCTCGGATGTCAATTCGCAGAGGCCTTTTACCTTGAACACGCCCGGAGTCATCGCCTCCATCTCCAAGCCGATGCAAGGAACGGTCATCTTCAAACTTGTCGAGCAGGGAAAGCTAGAGATGAATCGGCCTATCGATACTTATCTGCCAAAATTCGGCGAGTCGAAATTAGTTTCCGGAAAAACCATCCAGCGAGCCCCCATGCTCAAAGAATTACTCACGCACACTTCGGGCACACGCCGCGATGATGATCCTCAAGGAAGACCTTGGTTCGCGGATTGGACCAAGAATCAGCCGCTCTCTGTTGTAGTCGACCGTTACGCGAGCGATTACCCCTTCAAAGCCGCTCCGGGAACCAAGTATGGCTACAGTGGAATTGGTACCGATATCGCTGCTCGCGTCGCCGAAGTCGGATCAGGCAAGACTCGCAACGATCTGCTAGTTGAATCCCTTTGCCAGCCTCTCGGAATGAATGACACCTTCTATTGGGATAACCAGCGAACGAAGGACTACGTCATGCCTACACGTTATTACATCGGTAGCGAAACCAAGAAACTTCGCGTCTACAAACAGCGGCCTTATCCAGAGCCAAACACCTACAGCTCATCGGGCGGATCGATTATCTCAACCGTGCACGACATGTCTCGTTGGCTCAGGATGATCCGAGATCAAGGAAAGCTCGATGGCGCTCAGTTCCTGAAGCCAGAAACGATCCAAGCAATGCTGCAAACGACGAACATTGGCGAGAATGCTTACTGCGGTTTCTTTGTGCGTGAGCGTGACGCCGACGGGAATATCAAGCGAATTGGGCACACAGGTTCGAGCGGAACCAATTGCTGGATAGACTTCGTACACAATTGCATAGGAATCATGCTCACTCAGACTCGCGGCAAGGATATCAAAGCATTCCGTATCGAGTTGGAGAAACACTTGATGCAATGCATTGCCAGCAGCCAATGACGCGCCTTGCGTAGCCTTATAAGCGACTTTTGTGGCCCCGCTCAATAACGCCGGATCGCCCTGGAAAAGTCTTCGGAGTCGGAATTGAGCTTTGCGACCAAGTTAATTTTGCTCGCCTGTTTAACAACCTCAAATGGCCCATACACGGCGAGCAGTCCAAGTTCGTACGCAAGCCGATCTGAATGACCAGGCAGCAGGATTCTTACATCGGAGGGAATGTAGCCTTGCTTGAGGCTGTTTATCATACCGACAATGTTGGTTGTGCAATTATTTTTTAACAAGTCATAGTACTCGGGGCGTTCTGCAAGCTCATTGATACGTTCAATTCCTGCAACGAACACTTTACGCGCCTGTTCCGGTGTTGCTTTGATGGGGTACAAGTACACGTCGACATCCCGCACGTCCGTGCGAAGGCGAATCAGATCTCGCTCCGTACCCACAACGCATATCAGTTCGTACTGTCCCGACGCACTTGGGATCAGTGAATAGTTCTCACCTTGCTCCAAACGAGCTTCCACTGAGAAGACGATATGTTCGCCATCGCGAAGGCCGAAGCTGAGCATGGTATGAGCGATGGCCGGAGCTTCTCTAAATGGCACCACGATAAAGTCAATACTCACAACATCGTCGAGCAAGATCTGACGATCGTAGTGTCGAACATCATAGTCTTCCTCGCCGCGGTATTCGCAATCGCGGATGTTATGGAGGTGAACTCGATCGCTAGAAATCTCCGCGTAGGGCAGCACCGCGAGGTCAGGACGCCAATTGCGATCGTGTGATGGCCCCGCCTCTTCGGGAGCGGCGGCCGTGATGAATCCTACCGTTTTCGCAATGGCTCCATCTTCAGTAAGATCCCGAGTCGGAAGCGAGTTACATCCCGTAGTCGTTGAAAGAACTCCCCATCCCAACAAGGTGCAAAAGCAGACCGATATGAGGTTGGAATTCAATTGCAGGTTGTAGGACGGTTGCATCACGTTTCTGACGTCTCAATGCTAGCTGGCGAGCTCGGCTTACGATTGTCGATAGCATTTTTCATTTCTGAGGGGAAGCCAGAAATCGGTCAATTGCGCCGTCCGCACTGACTCTCTCACTTCTCCGAAGATCACAATGTTTACCGAGATCAGCTTCAGAAGCCAACTTTTCAGGAAGCTATGCCGGAAGAAGATGATTCGAATCAGGAGAAGCCCAAACTCACAGAAACGAACGCAGAACCCGAAAGTGGCCCAGCAAAGACCCAAGAACTTATGCAACAGCGGCCCGAAGCAATATCGCTCTACAACTCAAAGTGGAGCAATTGGGCTTTAGCAAATTAGACTTATCTCCGTTTCCTCAACCTTTGGACTAAGGGCCTTGAGTAGGACTACTGTGTACTACAATTGGGCCTCGCAAGATAGCTTTATCCTAACCTCTTCTTACAGCTAAAAAAGCCGCGAAAGTGCAAGCTTATATCGAGTAAATTCACTGAAAGAGCCAGTGACAAACGAAGCCTGCTAATCGCCAGCCGCATCTAGCTACGCAAGCAATTTGGCTTCTAGGCTGCTACTGGCCACATTAACAATGTCCTGGACCGACTTATCAACTTCTTCGCCAGTCAGCGTGCGTTCGAGACTGCGGAACACAAGCGTCAAGAGCAATCGTTTCTTACCTTTGCCATCTTTCTTGGTGTCGCGATACGTTTCACGATAGTTGACAGTCTCTAGACTCTCACCGCCGTGTTGCAGACAAAGCTCTTCTAAACTGGCCCAGCGAACGCTTTCATCTACCACGAAGTTGAGATCACGTTCCATCGCAGGAAACGTACTCACCTGATTGGCACGTCGTACGGGCTCCAAGAGTTCTGTCAAAAGCATGACATCTAACTCTGCCGCCGCGACCGCTGCGTCTAGTGAGAAGTGATTCTGCGCAGACTTGCTGACTAGGCCGAGATAGCCCAAAGTCTTTCCATCGACGCTCAATTTCTGCCCTGTCCCAGCTTCGAGCAAATCATGCTCAAAACCTTCCCAGGTACAAACAATCGCTCCGACTTCCTGTAGGATCGATTCGACGACACCTTTGATACGTTGCAAGTCGCCTGCGGTAACAATACCGAGCGTCGATTTCTCTGATGGCAACTCGCCATCTTGCCCTGGCATGTAGATGGTAGCCACTTCGAACAACTCAGCGTTTCGAATTGCCTGCGTTTGATTGAAGTAGCGAGCGTCCATTAGACTCGGAAATACACTTCGCCGGAGCGACTTCGCTCCCTTTAGCAGTGGAGTGTCAACCGACAGTGGCTCACCCGTCGACCAAAGGCTACCAAGCTTCTCCTGCCCATCCTTTACAACGCTAGGTGTCATCGCCTCGTCGACTCCAAACGCGCTCAAAGACAGACGAGCACGCCTCATCGTAACATCCTTGGGACGCGGAGCGGCTACACCGATCGGAACGGCAACGTTCTCGGGAATCTCTTCATAACCGTACATACGAGCGACTTCCTCAAGCAAGTCGCATTCGCGAGTGAGATCCGTTCGCCAACTCGGAGGTGAAACACTCAAAACACCTTCTCCGGCGTCCGACACAGCACAACCGAGGTCGGCAAGAATTCGCTTGTTGTCTGCCATGGGAATTTCGATGCCAAGCACGCGCTCAACTTGATTCAAGCGGAATGTGATTTCCTCCGGAGTTTGAGCCTTCGCCCCATCCGACACAACGCCTTGTTCCAGCTCGCCACCGCACAGCTCCAGAATCAACTGGCAGCAACGACGACTTGCCCAATCTAGACCAGCTGGATCTGGCGTCCGTTCGAAACGATACGAAGAAGGACTGTGTAGCTTAAGCTTCCGCGCGGCGCGTCGAACAGCGAGAGGCGTGAACCGAGCTGCCTCGATCAATAAATCTGTCGTGGTTTCAGAAATTTCGCTGTCCACACCGCCCATGACACCGCCCAAGGCGACTGCTCGCTCGGCATCGGCGATGACGACCATCTGCGAGTCGAGCTCGTAAGTCTTGTGGTCAATGGCTTCGAACTGTTCTTTGTCTTCCGCAGCTCGGACAATAATTTTGTTGCCGCGAATCTGAGATAGGTCGAAAGCGTGCATTGGCTGGCCACATTCCATGAGTACGTAGTTGGTGATATCCACAACATTGCTCACCGGCTCGATACCGACCGACTTCAAACGCCGGACGAGCCAATCAGGGCTAGGACCGATCTTTACACCGCGAATAATCCTAGCCGTATACTCTGGGCAACCTTCTGTGAACTGATTGTCAACTTCGATGCTTGCAGAAGCTGCTGACGCGCTCTCTGCAGGAGAAGGTGCTGGCAACTTCAGCGGCTGTCGGAGTAAAACTGATGCTTCACGAGCGACTCCGATATGTCCCAAGCAGTCGCCACGATTGCTCGTCACTTCCAGATCAATCACCGTGTCCGAGCCGACTTGTGTGGTCTCTTCATGGTTCAAGCCCGACATGGCAAACTTGAGTGCCATATCGTCAGGCGTTTCGGTGATTTCCACGTACTCGTTGAGCCATTCCCAGCAAACAAGCATTACAATTACTCTAAATCAAACGGAAAAGAGAGAAGGTTCAAGCGAGAGATCTCGCAACAGACACTAGAACTGATGCAAGAATCGGAGGTCATTACGATACAGATCGCGAATGTCGGTCACGTTGTGACGTCCCATGCAAAGACGCTCCACACCAAGCCCGAAGGCGAAACCAGTGACTTCTTCAGGATCGTATCCGACAGCTTTCAACACGTTTGGATCGACCATGCCAGCGCCGCCAAACTCGACCCATGAACCATTCCAGTAAAAGTCTGCTTCGACACTCGGCTCCGTAAACGGGAAAAAGCTCGGTCGAAATCGAATGGAAACATCCGAGCCAAGATAACTCGTCGCAAATAGCCTTAAAACGCTTTTTAGTTGAGCCATATTGACAGAAGTGTCGATCCACAACCCTTCCATCTGGTGGAACATCGGGAAGTGAGTTGCGTCTGGCGGATCTGGACGATAGACGCGACCGAGCGAAATGATGCGAACAGGCGGAGGCGTGTTCTCCATAACCCGAATTTGCACGGTGCTCGTCTGACTACGAAGCAATCGTGCTTCACTAGCCGATGCATCGACAACCGCTTTCCCGGCGACCGTCAAATAGAAGTTATCCAAAGGGTCACGAGCCGGGTGATCTTCCGGAATATTGAGAGCGATGAAGTTGTGCCATGTGTCTTCCACTTCGGGGCCTTCAACCACAGAGAATCCGAGTCGCCCCATAATGTCCTTGAGGTGCTCGATCGTCTGGGTGATCGGATGCGTGCGACCTATATGGAGCTTCGTTCCAGGCAGCGTCGGGTCAATGGCGGAGTCAGAAACCGTCGCTCCCCCGGAGCCCAAACGCTCGGTGGCCTCCTCCAAGGCAGCTTGCACTTTCGTCTTGCAAGCGTTGAAGCTCATCCCGCCTTCGCGTTTCGCTTCCTTGGGCAACGCCCCCATTTGCTTCTGGACATCTTTGAGACGACCACTTCGAGCACCCAAGTACTGAACTCGAGCCGCCTCCAAAGCCTCACTGTCACCTGCGGCTGCAAAGTCCCCCGAGGCTTGCTTGGTCAACTCATCCAAGGCGGTCAGGAAGGCTTGCAAGTCCATGAGATCTACTCTCACTCAAAACAATTGGAATAGGTTCTGGGTTGGCCCGCCTAGCGTAGTCTGAGGAGAACTCAGACAGGGTGTTCTCGCACACTCTACCTGAAGCAATCACCACGTGCCTAGACGGAGATCAGCACCGAAAAAGCATCCGGTGCTGAGTAATCACGGGCTTAGAAGACATGCAACAAAATTGCAATTTGCAAGTGCCTTCACAAAGAAGCACCTGCCGACCGGCAACTTAGCTTTCGCCCAAAGCTGCCTTTGCCTTTTCAACGACAGCTTGGAATGCTGCCGGATCATGAATGGCCATTTCCGATAGCTGCTTGCGGTCAAAGCCAATCTCAGCCTTCTTCAGCCCGTTAATAAACTGACTGTAACGAAGACCATGTTGTTCGCATGCAGCGCTGATTCGGACGATCCAAAGACGACGAAACTCTCGCTTCTTAACTCGACGGTCACGATAGGCATACGCGCCAGCTCTTGCCAGAGTTTCCTTAGTTGTGCGAAGCAGATTCCCGCGTCCACCGCGGAAACCTTTTGCCCTTTTGAATAAACGCTTCTTCGCCTGGCGCCTAGCGGCACCCTTCCTCGTCCTCATTTTTTCGTCTT
>PKCQ01000303.1 GCA_002862265.1 Planctomycetaceae bacterium
CTTATCCGAGGGAGCGCAGGCTGCCTTTCAAGTTGAGCGATCGGTGGATCAGGTGTTCGGCCAAAATTTATTCACCGGCAATTTTTCTAAACAGCCGTTTACCGGCTTTAACCCACAGTACCGCATTGCTGTGGGTGATAAAATACGTTTACAGTTGTGGGGAGCGATCGAAAACCAGTCTGAGCAAGTTGTCGATCCGCAAGGCAATATCTTCGTCGCGGACACCAGCAATCACCGAGTCGGAAAGATTAGCGCAGAAACAGGGCGATGGGAACCGGTCGCTGGAACTGGCGAAGTCGGATTTGCGGGTGACGAAGCGGACGCGGTCGATGCAGAACTCAATCAGGCCTACAGCATCGCCATCGATGGCAATGATTTGTTTATTGCCGACTTGAAAAATCACCGCATCCGCAAAGTGGATCTCAAGCTGAGTACGATTGAAACTATTTGCGGCACGGGCACGAAAGCCATGCCCAGCGATGGGCAAAAAGCACTGGAGCAACCGCTCGCAGGGCCCCGCTCACTTGCGGTCGATAAAGACAATTTGTGGATCGTACTACGCGAAGGCAACAGTGTCTGGAGGATCGATCGCCAAACGGAACTCATTCACCACCTTGCAGGCACTGGCAAGAAGGGATTCAGTGGTGACGGAGGCCCGGCTCGAGAGGCAACATTCAAGGGGCCGAAGGGAATTGCTGTGGATCCCCAAACAGCGCTTTTCGTCGCCGATACGGAAAATCACGCCATTCGTCGCATTGACTTGAAGACTGGCCTTGTTATTACGGTTATGGGCAACACCGGTAAACGAGGCTTCAATGGCGACGGGGACGCAGTTGAAGCACGCACGCTCGCTCGCCCCCACAGCGTCTGTCTGCTGCCAAGTGGCGACCTGCTGGTCGGAGACTCGGAGAATCATCGTTTGCGTTTGCTCCGCCAGTAGGCCTGGGCCAGTAAAATTTAGGTAAATCGCCGTTCCTGTGAATCTTACAATTCACGAAAGGTCTTTCTGGACTTCTGAGCTCGACATTGCGTAATATGGACTCTCCTGAGGAATCCTTATCTGTGTGGCATAGATCGCCGCCCAATTCCAGTGCGCCCCGGGGCAAAAGGACGTTGAGTTTTGCTTGAGATGCTATCGAATCCCAAAGTACAGGCTGCTCTGGCTTTGGCGGCGGTAATGGTTGTGAGTTTTGTTGGCTACCAAGTCGTAATGCGTCTGCGCCCTTCGACCGGTAAAGCCGACACGAACCCAGCAGATGCAATGGCAAACTTCGAGGAAATGAAGCTTCAGGGTGACATCAACGAAGGAGAACTCCGACAGATAAAAATGGTATTGGGGAAACAGCAGCAAAGCACGAGTAACGATTAATCTGCTTGAACAGATTAGGCTTTTTCTCATCTCGCTGTTCCTCGTTTCCAGTCTGGGAGACTGGTAGTTCCATAGATTTCCATTGCTCGGAACTAGGACACGGATGCCTGGATCTGAATCGCTGCGGTTTCGCACAGCGATGGGCTCAGATCCCTCGAGCAAACAAGTGTGTCCCAGATTGGGGCTTCGAACTTCTCGAAGTCCGCAAAGTATCGAGTAAAGGAGTCGTTATGCCTTCTGGTAAGGATGTGGTTTCCGGCCGTCGCGGATCGAACAAGAAGAACGCTTTTTGTTCTTTCTGTCGCAAGAGCTACCGCGACGTTGGACCGCTGGTTGAAGGACCAGGAGACGTGTACATCTGTGGTGAGTGTATCGAGCTATGCCAATCGATCCTCGACCAAGAAAACAAGCGTCGCGGTTCTGATGACAACATCTTCAGTGAGATCCCTGCTCCACGTGAAATCGTCGAGCATCTGGATGAGTACGTGATCGGTCAGAACGCTGCGAAGCGTGTTCTAGCGGTCGCGGTGCACAACCACTACAAACGCTTGTCAAGCGAGTGGGATGGCAGCAACGTGGAAATCGAGAAGTCGAACATTCTGATGGTTGGGCCGACCGGTAGCGGCAAAACTCTTTTGGCTCGCACGCTAGCCAAGATGCTCAATGTTCCGTTTGCCATTGGCGACGCAACGACGTTGACCGAAGCTGGCTATGTCGGCGAAGACGTAGAGAACTTGCTGCTCAAGTTGTTGCATGCGGCCGATTTCGATGTCGAAGCAGCTCAGCGAGGCATTTTGTACATCGACGAAGTGGACAAGGTTGGAAAAACCAGCCACAACGTAAGTATCACGCGGGATGTTTCCGGAGAAGGTGTTCAGCAATCTTTGCTTAAGATGCTCGAAGGCACTGTGGCCAACGTTCCCCCCCAAGGTGGACGAAAGCATCCTGAGCAACAGTACATCCAGATGGACACTTCGAATATTCTGTTCATATGTGGCGGCACATTCGTTGGTGTCGAAGAGATAGTTCGCAAGCGACTTGGCAAGCGAACACTCGGCTTTGGATCAGCTGGACAAACTCATGCATCAGACCTCAACGCCGCTGACTTGTTGCCTCAGGTCACGTCCGACGACGTGCTTGAATTTGGCATGATTCCTGAATTCGTTGGCCGCCTGCCGGTTGTCTCTGCTCTCGCACCGCTGGATGAAGACGGTTTGATCCAAGTTCTCACCGAACCTAAGAATGCTTTGGTCAAGCAGTTCCAAGCGTTGTTTGGCATGGAAGACTGCGAGCTGCACTTTACCGATGACGCCTTGCACGCCATTGCCCAGAAAGCGCTCGACAAGTCCGTTGGGGCTCGTGGTTTACGAGGCATCGTCGAAAGCGTGATGCTCGACGTCATGTTCGACTTGCCCGACCAAGCCAAGGGCACGGTCTTCACCATCGACCGCAACGAGCAAGGCGAACTCAAAGCCTTCAACGTTGCACCAACCGAAAAGAAGAGCGCTTAGTAGATGAACTCGTAAGCATCGCGTTCCTAAAAAACTCAAACATCAAGGCTGCCAAGCCAATGCTCGGCAGCCTTTTTTATTTGCACTCCGAACAAATACAAGCACGACGCGCAAGCGAGTGAGTCTCTGCATATGATTCACCAATCGCTAACATGGCGTTTCAATCATTGCAAACCATTACATCCGTACTCGAAATAGAATATCATCTTCAGGCCTGCTATCTACATTCGTTTAGACGTGTAATTTGACAGAATCGGGACGCCCAATGTCCGAACGCAAATTCAACACTGGCGATCCGCTCGCCTTTTTCTTAACATGGACAACCACGGAACTTGGCTCCCTGGAGACGAAAGGGGATCGTGGCATACAGGAGACTCGAAGCCAGCGAACGAACTATTTCGTGAAATGGCAGATTCCAAGATGCGTGAAACAGCGTTTGTCCTCTCAAGCAAGGACCGGAAGATTGTTGAGAGTACAGTTGCGAAGCACTGTGAAATACGAAAGTGGCAACTCCATGCGGTGAACGCGCGTACGAATCATGTCCATGCTGTTTTAACGGCTTTTAACTATGGCCCGGATACAGTAAGGGAACAACTCAAAGCATGGTGCACGCGAAAACTAAAACCACATCATCCTGGGCGCAACCGCTTCTGGACTGAGGGCGGAAGTCGACGTTGGATCAACCAAGTAACCGATTTGGAAGCTGCGACTGTTTACGTTGCTGAGGGACAGTAAAGAGAAAATCAATAAGCAGAACTTGCATTAGTCGCGTATGCAATACATGCCACAGATGTTTTGACTCACTCGCTGGCGCTTCGTGCTTGTATTGGTTCTTTCCGATTCTAAAACAGATTCGCTGGGTCGGCGTTGAACAACTTGCGGATGGCGAGGGCGCCGCTGAGGGCACACATAACCTGAGTAAGAGAAAAGACCTGAAGCACTTGCCACAGATCCATCTCCATGATGAGTCCGCTAACCTGGCCTAGAACAAGGTATAGGCCTTGAGCCACGGCGATACCGGGCACAAAGCCGAGGCACGAGAGATAGAACGACTGCCAGAGAATCAAACTCCAGAAATACCAAGGACCGTATCCCATCGCTTTCAGCGTCGCAAACTCGGGCATGTGATCGGTGATGTCAGTAAACTGAATCTGATAGCAAATAATCGCACCCACGAAGAGTCCCATCACAAGTCCGATCAAGAAGATCTTTCCCACAGGCGTTTGTTTCGCCCAAAAATCCTTCTCCTGCTGAATCAAGTCCACCGTCGGGATAACTTTAATGACTTTCGACGAGGAAGTCTCAATCTGCTTAGCGAGCCCCCGCAGCTCACTTAGATCATCGGCATCAGCGTGCAAAAAGCCGATGTCAACAACATCGTTGGCTTTGCCGAAGGGATTGCGATACGGAAAGTAACTAGCGTGAACTCGCTCGCTCATCAGCAACGTGCCGTCATTGCCAAAATCCGTGCCGAGGCTGAAAGTATCTTGGACTGGAATCACCCGTTCGTTCAACTCAATCCACTGCTGCTGCAACTGCGCCGCACTCTGGCCAAAGCGATAAAAACTCTTACTGCGAGTATCCACAATGGCAGAATCTCTGCTATCAGCTTCGAGCAATTGGGCATGTAGCCCAGGCTTGGCCAAGAACTCTGGTGCCCCCAATTCAATTGCTATAACGCGAATTGGCTTGGCCGCGTATCCTGCAACTTGAACTCTGGAGGCACCGCGTTCAATGCTAACCGCGCAACTACCAGAAATCCCAGGCCAAGATTCCACGTACTCAAGCTGACGACGTGAAAACCGTTGTTCCGTTGATACGTTGTAACGCGCTCGGCTCACAAGTGCCAAGTTAGCAACATGGGAATCGAACAGAGTCAGCACTTGGACGTTGTTGTCGATCAACGCCTTCTGAAATCCAAGCTGCATGAACATTAGCACGACAGCGAAACCGACACCGGTAGCGGCAAGAGCACATTTGCTCACACTGCTCGTCAGGTTTTTCCAGGCTAATGGTGTTTGCATGATTTGCTATTTCGGCTTCGTAGCTTCGAGCAAAAGTTTTCGGACTAGAAGAGACTTGCAGGCTCCGCCTTCCAAAGTTTTCGCAGTGCCAAGATTGCACTCACAACGCACATCAACACTCCGAGCACCGCAACAAGCACTATCGTTCCGCCCGTCATGATAAGCGGGATCCCAGAGAACACACTTGTGACTCGGTAGAGTCCTTCGGCTAGCGTCCATGACGTTACAAGACCAAGGGCGCACAACACCATGGCTTGAGTCATCACTATGCCAACGAGATAGCTGCGTGAGTACCCCATCGCCAAAAGCGTAGCATATTCGGGAAGTCGATTTGCGACGTCGGTGGATAGAACCAAGTAGACAATCGCAGCGCCAACCAGCAAAGAAATGACGACACCCATTTGGAAGATTAAGCCAATCGGCGTCTTCCAAAGCCAACGATCTTGCTCGGCCTTCAATGCCTCTTCGTAGCTCAAAACGGAAACTGCAGATCCTGATTGAGACTTGCTGCCAAGGAATGCCAGAAAACTATCTGCTTCAACATTCGCCGGCCCAGCGACCTGAAATCGTGATTTCAGCTCCGCGATCACAGCTCGCGCATTCTGGCCCTCTTCCAACTTGATGAGCCCCAAAGATACCGACTCATCGGTATTCCATGGAAAGATTTTGGCAAAAGCCTGTTGGCCCATGATTGCCGCACCGTTGGCCGCTAGACCTGTCCCTAATTCGAACAGCCCTGCAATTTGAAACTCATTTCCGCCGATCTCTGGAGCTCGCTCTGGAAAATCCGTGTCGGCGGATAGCTTGATATCAATATCAGTGAATCGCTGACCGTTCCAAGGCCCGTAGTCTGACTTGGTCGAATCATCGAGCAATAGGACATCTTCTCGGACTAGCTGTTCCCAACCAATATCGACTGCTTCAATGGCACCGGCTCTAAAGACCGGTTGATATGGCTCAAATCCCATAACGGCAATCGGCAGATACTGGCTCTCAAAACCCGCTGCCGTTGTAAACTCAGCTTCACTAGGCAGTTTCCGCCAGTTTTGGATGATGATCCAGAACGGATGCGCGGATGCAACGCCGTCTGTATTACCTGCCACTTCAAGCCAGCTTCGCTCGAAAGCGCTTGATTCGTAGAGATGCAGGTAGTCTGCGGGACGCAGGAGGATATCGAAGTCAAGCTTCTGAAAGACGTTGGTCGCGGTATGAGAAACCGCCCCCATAAAACCGAGCTGCATAAACACCAGTAGCAGAGCAAAGGCAACGCCTCCGATCGAGACATTTGAGTGAATCAATAAAGTGTAGCAGAACAAATCCAATCATAGTTTTTTGAAGCGCTACACTGTTCTACGCTGCACGACGGCGAACTGCGGTAAGATCTGCTTGCAATTTTTGACATTGCGCTACATGTAGGCTTGCTGTATCGGGTGTCATTCGAATTATTTGAAAACTGTACGTGCATTCGCCTCAGACATTATTGCTTTGAAACCCTTTACAAAACAAACTTGGATTTGGGGGA
>PKCQ01000362.1 GCA_002862265.1 Planctomycetaceae bacterium
TCGCTTCTGTGGAGCTGAAGAAGTCGCAAACATGAAGGTGGGCAGCGATTACCAGACCGGAAGTTTTGGTGAATCTTTTGGCGTGATGATCGACGAGCTGAAGCTGTTGGCTCGCAGCGTGTTTGTCTTGGATAGCCAGGGAAATGTGGTTTACGCTGAAGTGGTATCCGAGGTGACAGAAGAGCCGAATTACGAGGCGGCACTGGCAGTACTCAAGTCTGCAAGCAAGCTTTGACGCGTTTCTGTCACAATCTGACGCATTTTCCATTTGCCAATACATTTTGGAAAAACGACGAGAAGCTTCAGTATTTGATTGACTCGAATGGGCGACAGTCTCATAATCCGTAGTGTTGAGACGATAGATCAGATACTCTTATGGCTCCGCGGAAACTCCTCGAGCAGTAATTGGTTGAAGATTTGTTGACTCTCGGGTTACAGAACTGTTCAGATTGAGGATTTTGAGGTGACAAATATTTACGTCGGAAACCTGTCTTTTCGGGCTTCCGAGGAAGACGTGCGAAATGCATTTTCGGAGTATGGTGAAGTTTCATCAGTAAACATCATTATGGATCGGGAAACGGGTCGCTCTCGCGGATTCGCTTTTGTGGAGATGCCTACAGAAGAAGATGCAAAGAGTGCAATCGATGCACTGAATGGAAGAGAAATTGCGGGTCGAGCCGTGACGGTCAACGAAGCACGCCCTCGCGAAGAACGCCCGCGTGGTAATCCGAGGAATTCGGATCGCAATCGCAACTATTCGCGCGACAACTACTAGGAATCTAAAGCAACGATTCCGGACTTCGACCTATTGCCTCAAACTTATTTCGAATTCGCTACCGTTAGATTGTTTAGAAGAACGCACACGGAAAACCGAGTCCCGTTGGACTCGGTTTCTGTGCAGTGACTTGTAAGGGATTTCCGCACAACCCGCGTTTCAACTTCTGTGATTCACTCGTTTGTCTCCGTGCTTGTGTAGACTATGTCAACGCTGCGGTAATGGCTTCCTTCGCTTTGACAAAAGCGTCATCCAGTTTTGAAGGATCTCTTCCGCCTGCTTGAGCCAAGTCAGGCTTACCTCCTCCTCCGCCACCTACAACTGGAGCAACCTCAGAGATCCAGTTGCCAGCGCTAATATCACGTGACACCAGATCACGGCTGACACCAGCAACGAGCAAGACTTTGTTCTCACCCATCTTGGTACCAAACAGCACAGCTGTAGGATTATCTGACTTCTGGCGAATCTGGTCGATCCATTGTCGCATCAGATTTGGAGTTGCACCGGGAGTCTCAGTAATGATCACTGTTGTGTCGCCGATTGTCTCAGCGTTTTCCAGCATCGATTCGACGGACACGGCACCTGTCGAAGCAAGCTGAGACACTTGGCCCTGCAGCTTTTTCTCCTCGTTGAGCAAAGCTGACAAGCGAGTCTCTATGTCTTGCGTGGAAGAGTTTAGCAACCGAGCGACATCCTTTAGAGCCGCACGCTGTTGCTGGTAATCGTCAACCGGCACCGACTTCAGTGCGTCTTCGGATTTGCCAGACGCACCGGAACCGGCGAGTTGCTTTTTCAGCGAGCGGACCGATTGCGAGATAGCTTCCACTTTACCGGGCACTTCGCCAGCGAGGCAGCCAAGGGTCTTTGCTGCAGAATCCAACGTGTTTTGGATTTGTTCGCGATGCTCGCGAGCACGTTTCCCTGTAAGCGCTAAGACTCGTCGCGTACCGGATGAAACGCCTTCTTCGACCACCAATTCGAAGGTCTCAACTTGGTCCGTGTTAGTTAAGTGCGTTCCACCGCAGAGCTCTTTAGAGAACTCGCCCATACTAACCATGCGCACTGGATCAGGGTACTTCTCACCGAACAGCATCATGGCGCCAGCTTGCTTTGCTTCCGACAATGGAACCGTGGCCCAAAAAATCGGAGCAGCTGATTCAACCTTGGCTTTCACGATTGACTCGACTTGCGCAATTTCATCGTCGGTCATTGCCTGTTGATTGGTAAAGTCGAAACGCAACCAGTCTTGGTCTACTTTACTGCCCTGCTGCTGAGCGTGCTTACCGAGGATGGTTTGCAACGCATGATGCAAAATGTGGGTTGCCGAGTGAGAACGCATAATTCCACTTCGACGTTCTGGATCGACGACGGCTTGGGTTATTTGCCCTTCATTCAGCTTGCCGCTCGTAAGTTTACCGTGGTGGATAATCAGCTCGCCCGCACGTTGTGTGTTCGTGACTTCAAATTCCAGGCCATCGTCCGAAATGAGTTTACCTTTGTCACCAACTTGTCCACCGCCTTCGCCATAGAATGGTGAGCGGTCGAGGATCACGCGGAGCTCTCGGCCAGCAGCTTTATCGGTACTGATTTGATTAACGGCCCGTTCTCCTTCGTCATCTGAAACAACGATGACCTTCACGGTGGCCTCTGCCGAAGCTTCTTCGTATCCCAAGAACTCAGTGCGGCGGAGAGCTTCTTTAGCACTCTCAATAGGTCCGGTCTTGAAGAGTTCTCCCGGATCGGCCCCATCTGGCTTGTGGGTGATCATTGCCTCTTCATAGCCTGGCCAGTCAAAAGTGAGTCCTCGCTCAGATGCGAGTGTCTCAAACAATTCCGGAGGAACGCCGTAAGTTTGGTATAGATTCGCAGCTTCAGCACCGTCCACCATCACCGCTTTTTCAGCAGCCATTGATTCAAAAACTTTTTCAATTCTCTTCAAGCCGCCATCAATGGTGGCAAAGAAGGACTCTTCTTCAGTTCGAATCACGTTCTGCACGCGATCGATCGTTTCCTGCAATTCTGGATAAGGGCCTTTCATTGCGTCAGCTACAGCTGGAACCAGTTGATACATGAACGGCTCACGCAGCCCGAGTTGATGGCCATCTAGAACAGCTCGACGAAGCAGGCGTTTGATGACATAACGGGCTTTCTTGGGGCCAGGCAATATGTGCTCGTGGATCGAGAAAGCACAGGCACGCACGTGGTCTGTGATACGGCGGAGACGCCGGCCGTTGTCTGAATCATATTCGTAGTTGACAGAACAAGTTTCTGCAGCGGCTTGAACGATTGGAAATAAACTATCGATGTGATAATTCGTTGGAACGTTCTGCAAAACGCTGGCAGCTCTTTCCAGTCCCATCCCGGTGTCGATGTTTTTGCTCGGCAAGGGGCGTAAGTTGTCCGGTGGGTCGCCCAAACGATTGAATTGCGTGAAGACCAAGTTCCAGATCTCAACATCCTTGCCATCGTCGAGCTGATAGTAGATTTCACTGCAAGGGCCACAAACTCCATCTGGCCCTAAGCTGGGAGCGCTAGCAGGCCAAAAGTTCTCGTCCTCGTCCATGTAACTAATGCGCGAAGTCGGCAGTCCGATCTTCTCATTCCAGATCTTGGCGGCTTCTTCGTCGTCTTTGTAGACGGTGACGGTCAGTCGTGCGCCGTCGATTCCGAGCCACTTCTCCGAGGTCAGAAATTCCCAAGCCCATCGAATGGCCTCTCCCTTGAAGTAATCGCCGAAGCTGAAGTTGCCCAGCATCTCAAAAAATGTGTGGTGGAAGGCCGTACGTCCCACGTTTTCAATATCGCCCGTCCGCAAGCACTTCTGGCAGGTTGTCGCACGGGTGAAGTCGAGTTTGACCTTGCCAAGGAAGTGGTCTTTGAACTGGTTCATTCCGGCTGGGGTGAACAGAACTGAGGGATCCCAAGTCGGAACGAGAACGTCACTGGGCTGGCGTGAATGGCCCTGAGATTCGAAGTACTCGAGGTACTTTTCACGTAGTTCGTCAGTTTTCATGGTTGTTTGCAGTTGGATGATACTGGTCGCGTGCAGCGACAAATCGGTCGAAATGGGGCTTTCAAGAGCCATAAGTTGCAGGAAGCTTGCCACGTGGACCACTCGGCCCAAGCGGCGGTTCGCTGTGGAGGTCAAGCTCTGACTCTGAGCCGACAATATACGCGGAAGTACAGAAACCAACCATCGACAGAAACCAACCATCGTCATTTCTGCCGGGTGTTTTGCTGCGATTCAGCCGAATCTCAATGTAGCACTGGAATGCTCGATCCCGAAGAAGGAATTCTGGGCAATCCTGCAGTGTTAGCCCGCAGAAGCATTGGATTTCGAAGCGATCTCTGCCGGAACGTTGACCCAGCGGCGCTTGCCGTCTAGCTGAAGAATCTCAACACGAATCTCGCCTGAGCGGTTTTCCACAGCCCTGAAGAAGTCTTCGGGAGTATTGATCCTGACATCTTCGACCTTGAGCACACCACAGCCAGCTCGTACGCCAGCGATCCAAGCGGGAGTATCTGGATCGAGGCTGGATACCGCGATTTGAATTTGGTTCTGCGTAGCCGCGGGAATTGCTAAGCGATTCGTCTCGGAAGAGACTGCGGTCCAGTAATCTATTTCCAAGCCTCGCCAGCTTGGGGTAGGGTTGCTTGAGAAGCTGCGATCTTCGTTATGCATCGGCTTCTTGCTCAGCTGAGCCGTTAACACGAGAACTCGAGGTGTATTCCTACCGGAGTATCGATGCACTAGCAGCTTTACTTCTTTACCAGCTGCTGGAACGCTCAATTCGCGAAACAGGTCGTCGCGGTCGTAGATCTTTTTTCCGTTGACTTCGACAATAATATCGTCCGCACGCAGGCCTGCTTTTTCGCCTGGCAAGCCTGGCAAAACCAAGCTGATTAATGCACCTGATTTTCCTGCCTCCCGATCGCTCATGCGAAGCTCCACAGGCTGGATTCCAAGAAAGCCGTAGTCCGGTAGCTTGCCAAGTTTAAGTTGTTCAATCACACGTAAGAACAGCTCGTCCACGGCTAAAGCGAATCCGGCAGAGTGCTCAGCGGAGCTGTTCGCGACCAAGGAAGTCGTAAGTCCCAACATGTTGCCTTGTAGGTCCACTAATGCTCCGCCGCTGGTCCCGAAATTCAGTTTGGCATCAGTCTGAATAAGAGTTCCATATTCGTGGATGGTCGTCTTGGGAGTAGCGCGGTCCGTGTTGTTCGATGGAGCAACACGACTCAAGTTGGAGATGATGCCCCAGCTTGCACTGGGAACTCCATCTCGTGCAATTGCATCGGGGTTGCCTAGTGCGACGACAAATCTTCCCTTGCGGATACGATTCGGCTTGGCAAAGGAGATCGGTGTCAAGTTGTCGGCTTCGATCTTTAATACGGCTAGATCGGAGAAGGCGTCTGCGGCCAGCGTGTTTGCTTTTCGGGCTGGGCTAACTTGCTTTGCCAAATAGCTCCGCTGATTTAGCCAGACGACGTATTCGTTCTCATTTGGGTCACTTAAGACGTGAGCGCAAGTCAAGATGTAGCCGTCGCTAGAGAGAACGACACCACTGCCATAGAAACTAGGAACGAAGTCTGGATCGCTAAGTTGATTGTCGAGAGCGCGTGGAAGATTCAGCGAGAGCGGATTCGATCGTGCTCGGTTTGTGTTGTCACGACGCTTGGGAATTCGCGCAATTGCTACTACCGACTTTTCGGCCTTTTCGATTGCCGCAATCGTACTTTCTTCCAAGGCGGCTACGAGCGCCAGGTCTCCTTGTCCGGCAGCTGCTCGCATAAACAACAGAATGCAAACAATGGCAAGGAGCTGAGTAGGACCAGGATTCATGGGGTGCTTAAGGTGAGGGGGAAATCTACTCGTTCAACGGCTACCGCCAAGAATACCGCCGCAAGCTGAGTCAAAGTTCTCCTCATTTTGGCGTTTGATCCGCAATGGTTCAACCAATTCTTTCCGGCTTTTACTGTCACCACGCTTCGGGGTAGAGAATGTTCAACGAAAAAAGGCCGCTATCGCTAGCGGCCTGGACCTGATTGCCCTAGTAGGAGGAGCGGGCAACCAGTAGCGGAGATCTCGATCTGGCGGTCATTTTCAAAGTGGCAAAAAGCTCGATAGCAATCTGGGCTAGCTATCCGCGACCGACTCTTCTTTCTCCTCAGCAGCTTTTTCACCGTCGATAGGTATTTCCAGGTAGCCGCCTGCTGACATCACGAGATCCTTGATCTCTGATGCCACGTCTTTGTTCTCTAGCAAAAAGGCGCGGGCTTTCTCTTTTCCTTGGCCCAGATACGTGTCGTTGTACTTGAACCAAGCTCCGCTGCGATTGATGATCTTGTGCTGAGTGCCCAAATCCAGCAAATCGCCTTCGAAACTGATGCCCGAGTTGTGCATCATGTCGAACTCGGCCACGCGGAATGGAGGAGCCACTTTGTTCTTCACGATCTTGGTGCGTACACGTTGGCCAACGACATCTTCGCCGTCTTTTAGTTGTCCAATTCGGCGAACATCGATTCGGCAAGAAGAGTAAAACTTCAGAGCTCGACCGCCTGATGTGGTTTCAGGACTGCCGAACATGACGCCGACTTTTTCGCGAATCTGGTTGATGAAGATCAC
>PKCQ01000359.1 GCA_002862265.1 Planctomycetaceae bacterium
ACGAACTTGGTTTCGCATTTGTCGACTTGAACTTGAGTTGTTTTTTGGTCGAAGCGACGCCTGAGCCTCGAGTCTGGCTGGGAGAGTTGGAGAATTGCGAAGTCGCTCAGGACGCTCGGGGGCACAGCAGTTTGGGCGAAAGGCAATCTGGCGGATCCGACTACGGGAAGAGTTCAGGGGAATTCGAGGGCGATTTCAGATCGAAGAATATTGCCGAGGCCGCTCAAGTGCTGACTGTGCTACTAGGCCCAGGCTTTCGAAATAGCCAGCTGGCAAAAGCAATGACGCACGAGGACTTGTTGGCTCGGCCGACTGCTAGGCAGATATTGCCGCTTCTCCTAGACTTGGAGACGGAAATGACGGGAGTCCGTCGCGATGTTGCTTAGTCGGGAAAGGTAGGCTGACCGTGGAGCTCTTGCCCACAAGCTTGGAACGCATCGAAGGCGGAATTCGAATCGCCTGGAGCGATGGAGTGACAACGGCATATCGAGCGGGGCAACTGCAGAATGCCTGCCCTTGTGCTACCTGTCGCGAGAAGAAAAAAAGCGGTTCGGAAGATGGCTCTGGTCCCATTGCTTTGCCGGTCCTTTCGCTCGCTGAGGCTAGACCGCTGGTCATTGAGAGCGTGAGGCCTGTTGGCAACTATGCCTACAACGTTCGTTTTTCGGATGGTCAAGACTGCGGCATCTTCACATTTGAGTATCTTCGCGAGTTGGCGGAAAACGAGCTCAAGTGAGATGCGGAGCGCTTCAGCTTTGTGACTCCGGCTCTTAATCCACAGACATTCCGACTGCTTTGTTTGATGCATATTCTGGCGATCGAAACGACTTGTGATGAGACAGCAGCGGCCGTAATTGCCGAAGATCGCAGTGTATTAAGCTCAGCTATCGCTAGCCAGGAAGAAGTGCACGTGCGCTTTCAAGGAGTCGTACCTGAGTTGGCCGCTCGTTCGCACTTAGAAAAGATCACTCCGATCATTGGGCAAGCGATCGAAGAGGCCGGTATTGATCCCGTGGCAGATCTCGAGGCGATTGCAGTAGCGACAGAACCTGGCCTTCCGGGCTCGTTGATGGTTGGGTTGGCTGCAGCAAAGGCGCTTTGCGTAGCTTGGCGTAAACCGCTCATTGCCATTAATCATATCCAGGCGCATGTGTATGCTTGTCAGCTAGGTCGCGCAAAGAGCATTTTTCCTTGTGCTGGTTTTGTGGTTAGCGGTGGACATACAAACCTTTATCATTGTAAGTCCGCGAATAACTGGTCTTACCTGGGAGGTACGATCGACGACGCTGTTGGCGAAGCCTTCGACAAAGTCGGCGTGATGCTGGGACTGCCCTACCCTGGCGGTCCTGAGCTAAGTCGACTCGCAGAAGCGGGCGATCCAAAGGCCTATGATCTGCCGCGTCCTTTGTTGAGTGACAAATCGACGCTTAATATGAGTTTCTCAGGCCTGAAGACTGCCGTGCGTTACAAGTTGGTCGGGACCGGCAAGCAGGACTTCAGCCAACTTGAACTGGACGATGCCACGCGAGCCAACGTTGCTGCTAGTTTTCAGCAAGCTGCAGTCGATGTGGTTGTTGGAAAAGCTATGATGGCGCTCGAGCAGACAGGACTGAAACGCTTGTGTGTCGGCGGCGGTGTGGCGGCCAACTCGATGTTGCGTTTCCGGCTACAAGAAATGGCCGCAAAGCAGGCCGCGGAACTCATCGTTGCGCCTCTTGAGCTGTGTACCGACAACGCCGCGATGGGAGCGATTGCATGGGAAAAGGTTGAGTCGGGCGACTATGCTGATATGGACATTGACATTCAGCCTGGCCTGCTACGTGGCGAGTAGAACTTCCGCCCTGAGTCCTGCCTGAACTTCTTTGCGATTCTTTTTCATGAAAAATCTTCCATATATCGCCTCCTTTATCCTCCTGGGAAGTTGCATGTCGCAAGTTGTTAGTGGCTCTGCTGTCGATGAATCTAACTGGACTCTGTTCCTAGATACCGGGCATGGCAACATCGAGGTTCGAGTGAAGTTGTCGGATTTGGAGGGTGAGCCAGCAGCAAAGATAGTTAACGGTCCAGAAGCGATTGTGGTCGACGCAGAAAGAAACGGTAAGGAATTGCGACTGAGTATGCCGCACTACGATTCCGAGCTGGAGCTGACGATCGACGGCAAGCGGATGACGGGCAACTGGCGAAAAGTTCGCGGGGCAGGAAATGTGGCTGAGATGTCCGCGATACTCAAGCCCTCGGGAGAAGCGGAATACGACGCCCCCGAGCCGTTTCTGGGACGTTGGGCGGTTCAGTTCGCCGATAGCGATGATCCAGCAGTCGGCGCCTTCGAGCGTTTCAAGGAGAACTTAGTCCTCGGCACCTTTCTCACGACGACGGGCGACTATCGCTATCTGCAAGGCTACGTTCAGCGAGGTGAGTTACATCTGAGTTGTTTTGATGGCGCTCACGCCTTTCTTTTCAGGGCAAAGCTGTCGTCTAGCGGTGAGCTCGTTGGCAGGTTTATGTCGGGAGATTGGTATCAAGACAGCTGGACGGCACGTCGCGATCCGAATATCAAACTGCCTGATGCGTTTCAACAAAGTACGATTGCTGGACAAGCGAATCTGGCGCAGCTGGCGTTTCCAGACCTTGAAGGGAAGCAACGCTTTTTGGGTGATTTGGATCTGATGGGGAAAGTCACTCTGGTCGAAGTTTTCGGGAGTTGGTGTCCCAATTGCCACGATGAAGCCCAGTATTTGAAGGAGCTTCGCGAGCTTTATGGCGAAAAAGGCCTCAACGTGGTCGGACTGGCTTTTGAATTAACAGGCGATCTCGAGCGTGATACCAGGCAAGTGAAGCGATATGTCGAACGTTTCGACGTGGACTATCCAGTGTTGGTCGCAGGTATTTCGGACAAGAAAACGGCGACCAAGCAATTCCCTGTCATTAATCGTATCCGCAGCTATCCGACCACGCTGTTCCTGGACCGAAGCGGGCAAATTCGAGCGACTTACACAGGATTCTCTGGCCCCGCGACAGGCGAAGCTCACGAGCGGCTTCGCCAGCGATTCGAAGCCCTTATTGAAAAGCTGTTGGCCGAGTAGAACGTGGGATACTCCCATTGCTTGTCTTGGGGCTGCGGAGTTCGACTCGCACCGAGCAGAGAATCGGTATATCAACTAGCGTTTACGTTTAGTTCTTAGACAAGTCCCTGCATCTTGCAGCTCCAACTACAAGCCCAAGTAGGGTTGAATCACCCAGATCGCCAGCAGCGTCACGACGGCCAGCGAGATCAGATTGAGCACAAAACCCGCTCGCACCATCTGCGGCAAAGAAATCTCCCCTGAACCAAAAACGATAGCGTTTGGTGGCGTCGCAACTGGCAGCATGAACGCGCAGCTTGCCGCGAGCGTGGCGGGGATGATCAGCAGATAAGGGTGAATGTCGATACCCGGCGCGATGGCCGCGAGTACTGGAACGAGCGAAGTTGTCGTGGCGACGTTCGATGTTAGCTCGGTCAGGAATACAATCGCAGTCGTCACCAGCAGTACGGAAAGGATTAGCGGCATGCTACCAACCTGCGCCGCGTAACTTCCCATAAATTCGGCGACGCCATTCGCTTTCACGGCTGCAGCGAGACTCAGACCGCCTCCGAACAAGATGATAATCCCCCAAGGCATCTTATTGGCCGTGTTCCAGTCCATCGTGAACTCGCGTCTTTTCCAGTCTACTGGAATCAGGAACAAAGCCAGAGCAGCAAGCATGGCGACTCCAGTATCTGTCAAACCGGCGAATGGTGTTTGTTTCGCACCGCCCCATTCGAAACTGATCTGCGTCAGCAATGGACGGGTGAGCCAGAGCATGATGGTGCAGCAAAATACGGCAAGAGTAATCCACTCGCCACGCTGCACCTTACCGAGTTTTGCCAGCTCGGTCTCGATCATTTGACTACCACCGGAGAGCCGTACATCGCCAATTGGAAACAGGAACTTGGTCATTACGAAATACATGATTGGAAGCAGGACCAGCACCAAGGAAATTCCGATCGGGAGCCAACTCGCGAAAGTAAACTCAAGTTGATAAGCTTCGTCGATGTTATCTTTCAGAAATCCAATTAAGAACGCGTTGGTCGGCGTACCAATGATTGTCATGATGCCGCCGACTGACGCCCCGTAGGCGATGCAGAGTAACAAGCATGTACCGAATCGATCTACTTGGCCGCCCGCTTCTTCGCTTCCTGCTTGTGTTTTGAGCAACGCAATCGTGCTGATTGCGACGGGCAGCATCATGGCCGTGGTTGCTGTGTTGGAAACAAAGGCACTGAGGAATGCAGTGACGATCATGAATCCCAGGATCATCATTGGCGCGGAGGTTCCGATAATTTGGAGTGTCATCAAAGCGATACGCTTTCCGAGCAGCCACCTTTCCATGGAGAGTGCGATGATGAAGCCACCGAAGTACAAGAAAATCAAATAGTGCGCGTAGCCTTGAGCCGCGGTTTTGATGTCGGCAACTCCCAGCAGCGGAAAGACTACCAAAGGCAGCAGTGCCGTGGCGCTGATTTCGATGGCTTCGGTCAGCCACCAGACGCCCATCCAAACCATGATGGCCAACGTGGCTCGGCCGCCCCAGGAAAATTGACGCCTTGTGGTTTGAGTAGCTGTGGTGTGTGGCTGTGGGGCCACAGGCAGGATGCTTTTCTCACTGCCGTTTCCGGGCTGTTGAAGACTTTTAGAAGTTGAGCCTGCTTTACTTTTGTCATCGGTAGAATGCAGCTCGTAAGTCGTAGGCAAAATCAACAGGCTGAGCACGGCCAATACGGGGCCGAGCACAAATCCGATCCACTGAATGCGGAGCTTTCTAGATGAGGCCTCTTCCATGATTCAGCAGCCTTTTACTGGAGATTGGGGGCAAGTCACTAGATTCCGTTTTATCCCATTGGGTGGCACTTCGAAAGTCTGTGGCCATCTTCCCAGCGGTAGTCAGTGGCTTAGCTTGACGACGATCGGTTCGTCGTAACCCGACGCGTTAGCGGCGGATCAGCAGTGTCTCTAGCTCACGCGTTGGGTTGTCAAATATCGCAAAGCTAAACGATGATTAGCCCGGGTATGCTTTTTACTCCCTAGGTTCATTAGAGCTATACTCGGTTCCGTATCGGGAGACCGTCGTGTCTGTCCGGAATCCTGATTCGAACAATAAGATGCAGTCCAACTGTTTGATTGAGAACTGTTTTTAAAGGATGCGATATGGTCGAGCAGAATTCGAGGCAAGTAACAACGGTTCCACTTGCTCCTGCGAGGCCATCGGATGGACACAAAGGAACTTTCGGAAGTGTCCTGGTTGTCGGTGGTAGTCGTGGCATGGCGGGTGCCGTGGCACTAGCGGGGCAAGCGGCACTCCATTCCGGCGCTGGCTTAGTCACCGTTGCGGCTCCGAGTTGTGTGGCCGATATTGTGGCTCAATTTCATCGAGCCTACATGACGGCCGCCCTGCCCTGCGACGGTGTGTGTCTATCGTTGGAAGCTGAGTCATCGGTTGATGAGCTTGTGCAAGGAAAGCAAGCTATTGCACTGGGGCCAGGGCTTGGGAAAAACGGCGAAGCTGCAGGACTGGTGCAGCAGCTTTACGCCAAGTTACAGTTGCCGCTCGTGCTTGATGCTGATGGGCTAAACGCCTTTGTTGGATGCGAAGAAAAACTGAAAAACGCTCGAGGTCCCCGAATCTTGACTCCGCATCCAGGTGAATTCGCTAGGCTACTTGGCCGTAGTGTGGCAGAAGTTCAGCAGAACCGTGAAGCTTTGGCGGTGAGCTTCGCCGAGTGCTATGGAGTGGTATGCATCCTGAAAGGCGAGGCGACGATTGTCACGGACGGGCGGCGTCTGTATCGGAACACGACAGGTTCAACAGCGCTGTCGACCGGTGGCTCTGGTGATGTTTTGACGGGGCTAATCGCAGGCCTGACCGCCCAAGGAATGGAGTGTACCGAAGCGGCTCAGTTGGGTGTTTGGCTTCACGGCAAAGCTGGCGAGCTGGCTGGTGCCAAGTACTCTGAACAGTATACTTCTGCAGTCGAGATACTGAGTTCGTTGAGCGACGCTTGGTTGCTGCTCAGGGAGTGACCCTCGGGGAAGCTTATCGGAAGCAAGAGCTCTAGGTAAACGAGCAAGAAAAACAGCTTTCCTTGGTCACGCTTAGGCTTATGGACTTTTAGTTAGCCGCTCGTGACAAAATTGATTGCCAACTAGGATCAAAGAAAATCCCATGAAGCTTAAGAGTTGCTGCATTGTTGCGATTGGTTTTGCCATCTTGCTCCTTGCACCCACCGCCCCCGCGCAGGAGTTGGTGCCCTCAAAGCAAGAAGGCAGCCTACGTATTGCGACTTACAACGTTTCTTTAAATCGTCGGGTACAAGGTAAGCT
>PKCQ01000358.1 GCA_002862265.1 Planctomycetaceae bacterium
GGCTTGTCGGCTACCGGCCCAAGAGAACATCCCGCAGGCATAGAGATCGCCACGTTCCGGATGGAAACGTCCTCGAACCAATCCAGATGGAAAGTCAGGGATTGGCAACTGGCACATACCACCTTGCAGCTGCCCATTCACCGATTCGTGAGGCACAACAAAGATCTTTCCGTAACCGTACGACAGGTTGAGAAGGCTTCCGCCAAGCTCGCCCCAAGCGTTCTCTGGGACCCAGAGTAATTCTGCAGGAGAACGATCGAAAGCGTTGGTAATCCAGCACAATGGTTGCTGCATCGCGGAGTCGGAGGAATCGACTACATCGGTGAAGCTATACATATTGCCGTAGAATCCGCCTTCGGTCACCCAGTTGATTCGGTTCTTTGGGTTCCAGTGCCCTTCCTGGTCAGTCACAAAGAAAGAACCGTCAGGGTTCATGCACACGCCATTGGCAGCACGGAATCCGGTGGCGATGATGTCCGTCCGACTGCCGTCGGCTGCAACGCGGAGTAAAGTGCCGTGGTGAGGCACCACGGCTCGCTTGGCGTGCCGACCACTTTTGGCGTAATAGAAGTTGCCATCATCGTCCGCCTGCAAGCCCATCGCAAATTCATGGAAATGCTCCGTGACTTGGTGATCACTGTTGAAGTTCTCATAGAAGTCCGTTTCGTTGTCGCCGTTCAGATCGTGAAGTCGAACCAATTGGTCGCGACAAGTCACAAAGATCTGCTCGTCAACGATCTTGAGTCCCAAGGGCTGGAACATGCCCGTCGCAATTCGCTGCCACTCCAACTCGCCGCTATCTTCCGAGGCGCCGCTGATCAACCAGACGTCGCCATCCCAAGTGCAAAGTGCCATTCGTTGGCCATCGGCGAAGAAGTCCAAACCTGTAGCGCGGACTTGGGCGTTCCAAGGATTCGAGCTCGGCAGGGTCAGCTCGTCGACCGCGAACACGTCGTCATGCACTGTCTTGATCGAGGTCTTCACTCGTTCGGGCCATCGTCCTGCGCTACCCTTGGTGTAATCAGCGAGCTCTCCGACTATTGGAATTTCAATGGAGTCATCGATATTACCTTCGCTCAATAGAACCTGGAGTCGAACCGTGGAATCACGTCGTTTCAACACCATTACCGCAAAGCCATCTTGTTCTTCGATGCTCGCAAGATTGCTGCCGTAAATCTTGGTTTGAGTTCCAGCAGGGCCGAGTCGCAAACGCAGTTGATGTCCCGCAGGACCAATGTTCAAGTGTCGAACGAAGATGGGCTCATCCGTCTCGATCACCGTTGGAAGCTCGAGCACTTCCGCATTGCCAACTCGGTAGCTGAGGATCGTCTTCAAGCCGTGGTGGTAGAGCCCGTGATACTTGTACCAAGCGGACGGGAGCGGTCCATAGGCTCGACCGTCACGGCCGACAGGTCTCGGGTCGTGAAAGACACCAGTCAAAGGTTGGCCCCATCCAGGGCCAACAGGATTCTCGATATGGATCTCGCCCGTGAGTCGATTGTGCGTGTTGTGTTGCCCATCGAACTGGATGCAGCAATAGTCGATGAACGAGTCACCGCTCCAGGCTGCGTTCATGCTCATGGTGTCATGATCGTAAACCATCCAGTAGCGGCCACGCGAGACACCGCCGGGACCGGAATCCAATCGGACTGCGATTCCTTTGTATGCGTAGTTTGGGGCTTCCCCCGGCGCGAAGTAGGTGTCAGGATTCGCCCATGGATCATTGCTTCGTGGGCCGCGCCCAAGGTCTCGTCCTACTCGGTCTCCGTTGTTGTTCAGTTGGATTTCGTAGGTGTTGACGAGCGATGGGCCGTAATCCATTGCGACATAGGGCTCGAATCGGACCGGTTCCGGTCCAGTTGTATCGCCCTTGGGGAGTCCGGCCAGAAACTCGTCACTCAGTTCGCTGTAAAGGTCTTGGTTCTTCTTCTTGAAATAGTCTTCGCGAATGTAGTGGATTACATCGTACTTTTGCTGAGGCACCATCCAGCGTTGGGCTACCATCAGGCCGTGGCCATGAGTCAAGGTTTGATACATTCGGAAGGGATCGTGTCCGTTCTTCAGTTTCTTGACCGATGGGAACCGGGGCGATGTTGGCAAGGAGCCTTCTCGGTCCTGGGTTCCGTGGCAGTTCGAACACACGCGATTGTAAATCTTTTGCCCACGTTTGAAGGACTCTTGGTCCAAACTGCTCAGCATTTGTGCATGGGCAATCCGATCCTCGTACTCAGGCAAAGGCGGGAGCTGAGTCATGCTGGCTGGCGGTTGTAGCTCTGCCGCGCGTTCTGGGCCCAGTTCGGCGATCTCCAATACATACTTTGCGAGATCATAGAATTGCTCTTTAGCAGCCAGCTGCGCAATGAGCCCTTCTGGCATCACGGATTTCTTCGGCTGAGAAACAGCTTGAAGCGAATCTCTCTCAAACTGTTGAACGCGCTCTGGCGCCGCTGGGTCGCGAAGTTCGACAAAATTCTCGTCTTGTGCAACCAAGATACCCGTTACGACCTGGTCGTCTTCTGTCAGCACGGAAACCGTTGCGTAGCCTTCTCGAATCGTCTCGGAAGGCTTCAGAATTGAATTCAGCAGGTGTTCTGGTTTCGGTTGCTCTTTCCAGTTGGCTAGATTTGGACCTAGCGGCGAGGCGTTTGCATCGACGGCGTGGCATTTCGAGCATTGAAGATGCGGTTGGTGGAACAAGATTGCACCACGTTTCGCGTCTCCGTTTGCACGAACCTGATCAACGAGATCCGCTGGTTGAGTGGACAGCAATTGCTCGACAAACGTCCCTTGGCCCTGTGAGGACCTGACGCTCGGGCATGCAAGAAGAAGATAGCAAACTGCCAAGACTGTTTTGTTCGTTAATCGTCTCATGCGATTCCAAATCGATGTGCGGCTAGCTAAGAGAAAATGGCGTCTGGCGACTCCAGCCATTTCGACGCTCCAGTATACTCGACTGAAATCCACAGCAAGCCCGCGACAGCGATAGGACGTTGTGCGTCATGAACGGAGTTTTCGGATCCACACCCCAGACTAGTGAGAGCGCCTTCATGCCACAAATTTTACGAATCTTGGTGCTATTGCTTCTTGTTCTCGCTAATGCGTTCTCTCAGAGCTGCTTTGCCAAGGAGCCGTCGGAGTCGAAGCACGCGAAGAAGCCTAACATCGTATTCTTACTAGCGGATGACCTCGGCTGGACAGGAACGGGCAGTTTCGGAAGTGATTTCTATGAAACACCGAATTTGGACGGGATGGTAAAGGACGGCATCAAATTTACGAATGCTTACGCCGCTTGCACGGTTTGCTCACCGACCCGTGCTTCTATCATGACCGGGATGTATCCAGCTCGGCTTAGATGCACGGATTTTATTGCGGGACAGAATCGTTCCAAAGCGAAGCTGAAGATTCCTGACTGGACAAAACGACTTGAATCGAGGCACGTAACAATCGCGGAAGCATTGAAGGAAGACGGTTATCGTACAGCTCATGTTGGAAAATGGCATTTGAATTCTCCAACAAGTCGGAAGACCCCAGACGGAACCGATGCACTTAGTCAGGGGTTTGACGTTTCGATTCAAAAACCGGATGGCACGAAAGGGTACTTTCTGCGCTCGGGCAAAGCTAAGGCTAAGGAAGGTTATGTGACGGATTGGCTAACGGATCAAGCTTGTGAATTCATTGCAAAGTCGGCAGAGGCTGACGAGCCATTCTTTCTCTACTTCGCATACCACACTCCACACACACCGATTCAAGGACGACCAGATCTCGTCGAGAAGTTTCGTGGGAAAGTAGATGCAAAGGCCATCCATCGTAACCCCACCTATGCCGCTATGGTGGCCAGTCTCGATCAAAGTGTGGGGCGTGTTCTAGATGCTTTGAAGAGCAGCGGCATTGAAGAGAATACGATTGTTATCTTCACTTCCGATAATGGTGGTCTTACGCAGCGTTACGGAGTCCATGATAATTTCACCGAGAACTTGCCGTTGCGGCGCGGTAAAGGCTCGGCATATGAAGGAGGTGTGCGTGTTCCAGCTATTGTGAAGTGGCCCAGCAATCTGCCAGCTGGAGCCCAGTCCGATACACCAATCATAACGATCGATTACTATCCGACTCTACTTGCTCTGTCAGGGGCGCGCGGCAATGAGAAGCACAGTGTGAACGTAGATGGCGTCAACCTGCTACCGGTCTTTAAGAACCCAGAGCACGAGTTTGGCCGAAACCTGTACTGGCACTACCCGCATTATCACGCAGGTGGTGATGGCCCCTACTCGGCAATACGTCAGGGTGATTACCGATTGATTGAGTTCTTCGAAGACGACAGTCTAAGGCTGTACGATCTTGCGAAGGACATAGGAGAGGAATCGGATCTAAGCCGAGAACTGCCAGAGAAGACCGCTTCCCTTCATGCTGAACTCAAGTCTTGGCGTGAGCGAATTGCAGCACAGCTTCCGTCGCCGAATCCGAATTGGGATCCGAACAATGACGGCAGCCGTAGATCGAAATGATGTCGAGATGGTTGGGATGAACGTACTACATGGAAGGATTGACGACTGCGACTTCCCTCGCTTCAACCCAGCCACTTCTTCCGGCCACAAGAACTTCAACCCAGCCTTCGCGTCGTTCTGAGATTTGCACTTCTGTGCCATCCGAAAGCGGCTGGGAAAGGACTTCTTGAGCATTGCTGCTGTTTGCAGACCTTAGAACAACTTCACCAGCAATGATCACTCCGTCGTTTGGGCTCTCGCGATTGCCAAAAAGCGATAGCAGTAGAATTCCCCAGATGATGACCGGTAACAAAGCAAGATTGCGGAGCAAGCTAAGGCGGAAGGCGATGGATGTCGCAATAAGCAGTGAAGCTAGGAGAAAACTCAACGCCGCCACACCGAGAATGGAGCTGCGAGAGAACCTCTGCCGCCAGAAGAACAGCGTGTCAATCAGGGGATCTTCGGCATTGTACTGAGCCCAGTCTTCAACTTGGGTTCGAGCAAAGGCCAAGTTCTGCCTTGCTTGTGCACTGTCCGGCGAATGAATCAAAGCCCGACGGTAGTTAAGTATGGCCACGCCAAGATGCTCCGCTTGCAGGGCGGAATTCCCTAAGTTGATCAAGAGTTCTGCGTTGGGCTCCCGCCCCTCGGCCCTAAGAGCCTCGCCGACTTGTCGGAAAAGCTGCTCCGACTTCGCAAATACGGAGAGCTGTTGGTCACGCGCAGTTCCTTCCATAGCGGCAGAGTAATCGTTGATCGCGCGAGCTAACATCGCCTCGGCATCCGATTCAGCGTTTGCGGCGAAGAACGGAACTGAATGGAAAGCCGTCAGAAGCCAAAACAGCTGCAGTGGGATTGGCCAGAATTCCCTCTTAGTTCGAGGACACCGACGAGACTCCTGCTCCAATTTCTTACTCTGGAAAAGATCTGTTCGTTCGATAGCGTTCACTGTCCTTCCTCTAGCGATCGAATCAGTTCCTTGGCTTCAGCAGCGATGGAACGCACTCGCGAGAAATCAATAGCGGCCCCGGCAAATCTCAGCTCTTCGCACTGTGATATCAATCGCTCAAGCGAATCTCGAGGGCGTTCTGGATTCTCTGCAATCCACTTTCGAAGTGCCTCTGCAATATCGGTCAGCCCTTGTACAGGCTCTGTGGACAATGCCGAATCGATCTGAGCGTTTGTCTGACGGCTCAAGCTCTTGCTTTGCAATCGCTCCGGATCCTTCGTCGCAATCTTCCGATATACAAAAGCGGTCAAGATGAGAACTATCGAAACTCCGTAAAACATCCAATGAAGCGTTCCGAAATGAAAGACACCTGATGCAGCCAGCAATACCGTCGGGTCCGTCTCAATGGCAAGGTTGGCCGCACTGAGTTGCACCGCGATCTTCGATTTGCTCGTAGTATCTTCCGCTTGCCCCGGCTGTTTAGGATTCGTTGGCTGTGAAGAAACAATGGCCGAGTTGTCGAGCATTTGAGCCTCTTTGACCTGCAACGCGATGGGCTTGGTGTAGGTCGTTTCAAATTTCTCCTTGACTGGGTTGAACCAAGCCAAGGGGATGGGCGGGATCTCCGTGATGGATTCGTCGGTGACACGGATTGGAATTTTGAACTGCTTAGTCCCGGCAGCCACATTCCCGGTGGGTGGCTCTTCAGGGACATCAAAAGCCTCGCGATCCAGAATGGCACAATCGCCGATCAATGGAATCGAAACCTCAGTCAGATTGCCGACGCCTGAGACAGTTAAGTCCAATGAGATAGGATCACCGACTCGCACGACTGAGCGATTGGTTGCAGCTTGGACTGAGAAAGACTCGCCAACCGCGCCGCCGAAGCCAGTCGGCCGCCCCGCAGTGGGAATCGGTAACACTTCGAGTCGCAAGGGAGTGGATGCTGCAGAGATCGGCTTGGGG
>PKCQ01000054.1 GCA_002862265.1 Planctomycetaceae bacterium
GGCTCGGCTAGAGCAAGTTGCTCAAGAAATGAGTCAACAGCAGGAGGGACTGGAGTCCAATTCAGCCTTGGATCAAGCCGAGTCACTCGCCGAGTTGGCAGAGATGAACTCGCAAGAACTGCTTGAGGTGTTAGAGCAGGAGTTGCAAACGGATCAGCCCATGCAGTCCGCTATGTCGGATATTGCTAAGGCCGCCGCAGAGCAGGCTCTTGAAGATCTGCAGCAAGCCGCGCGGAAGCAGCAGGAGCTTACCAACGCGCTCGAAGACTCAGATGCAAAGTTGAAAGCACGGAAGCAGCTGTTGGCGCATGATTTGAATTCTGCGCGGACTCAAGCTCGAGACACGCTGCAGAATCTTGTGCAAGAAGCGAACAATGCCGCACGACAAGCAAAGCATCTGGAAAGTGCTGAGGCTCTCCAGGATGCGGCTGATAAACTCTCTGCCGCTTCCAAGAATGCAAAGCCTGTCAGTGGCGAGTCGATCGAGTCGATGCAGCAAAAAGCCAAGGAGTTTTCTGAGGCTTTGAAGAATGCAGGACAGCAGCTGGCAGAGGTGCAGCAGGATCTTCTGCAGGCTCAGGATGAACGCATCCAAGATAATGGTGCCGATCTGAACAACCGGCGTCGCGAAACACGAGATCGTCAAGTGCGAACAAAGCAAACTGACGAGAGGCAATTGCGACAGGCTGAGAGTCAGGCGTCTGCAGCTCGCAGGCAAGCGGAGCAGCAGTTACAGCAAGCGAAGCGGCAGACCGACCAACAGCAGCGAAACTTGGACCAGCTGAACCGAAGGGCGGAGAAGTCAAACAATCCAGATGCCATAGCAGCTCGGCAGGAGCGGCAGCAGAACCAAGTCGCGGTAGCAGAATCGCGAGAGCGGGCGGCTGAACAGCTTGCTGAGAAATTGAAGCAGCGAGAGCAACAGGCGAAGAAGCAACTGGAGCAGAGTCGGGCTCGACCAGAAGCAAAACTAGAGAGTGAGAATCCAGCTGCCGAATTTGCCAGCGATCTCTTGGAGCAGGCTCAGGAACGCACCGAAGGACTTGCCAAGAATCTCGGAGACTGGGCACAGTCAGACCAGCCTGCGGCAGAAGCAAGTGCTAATCAGTTGGCTTCCTCAGCTCGGAAGCAAGGAGACGTTCAAGGAGAAGTAGAGCAAGCAGCCGACGACCTAGGCCGAGCAAGCCGTCATGAGGAGCGACTTGATAACCAAGAGTCGGGTGAGGCACTGGCAGCCGTTGCCGGTCAGGCTGAGGAAGCGTCCGAATCAGCGCTTGGCGACTCGCAACAAGCGATGCAAGATGCGGCTGCACAAGCCATGGCGTCGCCAAGTCAGCAGGCGAGTTCATCCCAGACAAGCGATGCTCAGCGGGCCGGCCAATCAGGTGAGGCGGCGATTCGCGACGCTGCGGAATCGCTCGAGCAATTGTTGGCCCAGCAGTCAGCCCAGTCTCAGCGGCAAAGTGAGGGAGCTCAGAGAGATTCGCAACAACAAGGACAGAGCGCGCAACCACAGAATGCTCAGTCGCCAGATGCTCAATCCCAGGTACAGAATTCGCCTCAGTCACAAAGTGCGAATCAGCCATCCTCGCAAACCGCCCAAAGTTCGACCGCTTCCAATTCACAGAGTCAACAGCAAGGCAGTCCATCGAAGTCAAACCCGCCAAGTTCCTCTGCCAATTCACCACTTGCGAATCTAAGTCCCCAGGAGAAGGCAAAGTTGTTGGATGAACTGGATCGGCAGATGAGTCAAAGTGATGCGAATCTCGGTCAACAAGACAATAACTCGCAGAATCCGATGCAATCCTCGGCACAGATGCCGCCAGGTACCCTGGCTCAGGCGGCCAAGCAGCTCGCGATGCAGCTGAGCCGTTCTCAGACGATGCCACAAAACCAGCCGACTCCGAGCGAAGATCTCGGGATGGCGACTGAGTCCACTTTGGCCAATGTGGATCCTCAAGGTCCCGTTGATGTTTCAGTCGCACGCGTGAATCGAGTGGATGGCGACTGGGGCAAGTTGCGAGACCAGAAAGCTGATGGAGCCATCGAGACAAAGCGATCTACTCTTGCTCCGCATATTCAAGCTCAGGTTGACGCTTATTTCCGAAGTGTTGCGAAGGAGGCGGCGAAGCAGTGAGACTTGGAATGAAAGTTGGAGTAACAAGAGTCTCTCTCGTTGCGGTTTGTCTGCTGGGGTCTTTGCTGTCGCAATTCGCCGGTGCTCAGGAAAAAGAGATGGCTGTTTCGCCAAAAGTTCGAGCAGCAATCGATAAGGGCATCGCGTTTTTAGTCAGTAAGCAGCGGGATAACGGCGCGATAATGGATCGTCAATATGACACGACGATGAGCTCACTCGCGATCATTGCGCTGGCAAGCACCGGAGTCACGCCAAGTAGCCCTGGCGAGCTGGGCCAAGTGTCGCGTCGAGCGTTAGATTTCGTGCTCAGCAAAGGGCGTCAGGACGATGAAGGGTACTTTGGAAACCGCGACGGCTCGCGGATGTACGGCCATGGCATCACCACGCTAATGTTGACTGAGATGGTGGGGATGGGAGCTTCGAAGCAGCAAGATGCCCTGATTCACTTTCGCTGCCAGCGCGCGATTGACCTCATTCTTAGCGCTCAGAAAGAGCAGAAGGCAGCCAACTACAGTGGCGGTTGGCGCTACACCCCGAATTCGAATGATGCTGATCTGTCGGTAAGCGTTTGGCAGCTAATGGCACTTCGCTCGGCCAAGAACGACGGACTGGATGTTCCAACGGAGGCAATCAATGAAGCCATCGCTTATCTCGAACGCTCTTTCTCGGAGAGACTTGATTCGCAAGGGAATCCCGTTCGCTCGGGCGGAGGTTTCTGTTATTTACCGCGAGCCCGAAACCCAACATTCGCGATGACCGCTGCCGGTCTCTTGGCGATGCAAGTCTGCGGGCAATATGATTCGCCGCTAGTCCGCGATGCGGCGCTGTGGTTGGAAGAGCATCCACCGAAGTGGAAGGATCGCTTCTTCTTTTACGGAACATATTACTACGCTCAGGGGATGTACCAGCGTGGCGGTCGGCAGGCCGAACTAACGAGTAAGAAAGTTGCCGAGTTATTACTCGAAAAGCAACAAGACGATGGATCGTGGGCCGCGCCAGGCGGAGAGGAGTCGGGGGCAGGCAAGGTCTACTCAACTTGCATGTCGATCCTCAGTCTTTCAATCAAGTATCATTACTTGCCGATCTACCAGCGATAGCGACTTCAGCGGCCACCCTCTGGTTCGAGAGTCCGATCGCTTAGTCGCCTCGGGCAATTGAAGAGTTCTACACACGAGCAATCCCAGCGTATGCGGTGGCTTTCCAAGCAAAAAAAGCCCAGCTTGGGAAAGCCGGGCTCGATTGAGTTCGTTTGTGTAAGCTGCAGGCAGTTAGGCGGCGTGGCGGATCTTGAGTGGTTTCACTTGATCACGCAGTTCTTTCTCAGCGAGCTCAAGGTCGGACTCGACCATCATCTCCACGAGACATTTGAGGTCTGTCTTCGCTTTCCATCCAAGTTCGTTTTCTGCCTTGGTAGGATCTGCCAGCAGTAGGTCGACTTCCGCTGGACGATAGAACTTAGGATCAATGACTACAAAGTCGCTTGGGTCTAGCCCGACTTGATCGAATGCCAGATCGACGAAATCCCCTACTCGGCTGGTGATGCCGGTTCCGATCACATAGTCGTTGGGCTTTTCTTGTTGAAGCATCATCCACATGGCTTCAACGTAATCGCCAGCAAATCCCCAGTCGCGTTTGGCATCTAGATTGCCCAGGCGAAGCTCTTTTTGCAGCCCCATTTTGATTCGAGCGACAGCATTAGTGATCTTTCGCGTGACGAACTCAAGGCCACGACGAGGCGACTCGTGATTAAACAAAATGCCAGAGCAGGCAAACATGTCGTAGCTCTCGCGGAAGTTAATGGTCAGGTAGTGACCATAGACTTTGGCACAGCCATAGGGGCTTCTCGGGTGCAGGATGGTGGTCTCGCGCTGCGGAGTTTCATGCACCTTGCCGAACATCTCGCTCGAGCTCGCCTGGTAGAAGCGAATCGACTCGTCCACGCTGCGGATGGCTTCAATGATACGAGCACAACCAAGTCCGGTCACATCGCCCGTGGCCAACACTTGATCCCAGCTCGTACCAACAAAACTCTGCGCGGCCAAATTGTACACTTCGTCGGGGCGGATCGCGTTGACGAGCTTGAACAAGGAGCTTTGGTCGGTCAAGTCACTTTGGTGTAACTGGATGTCGTCAACCAAGTGTTCGATTCGATCAAAAGTTGGTGTGCTGGCTCGCCGAAATGTGCCGTGGACTTCGTAGCCCTTGTCCAAGAGAAATTCGGCTAGGTATGAACCATCCTGACCAGTGATACCAGTGATCAGAGCAGATTTGCTCATCATGATGCCTCCATTCATCATTTGGCCCAGCGAAATGGACCCTTGTGGTTTGCAGTCGCTAACCCGCGGTTGTTGATTAGCAAAATGATGGGCCGCAAGTCAAAGGCTTGTTGGGTCTGCTTGCGTGGCGTCCTGCCAGCCCAGGAGGAGTTTGACAGACATGCAAATCCGTGTCCACATCATTTGAGAAAAATGATTTCGGAAGGTTGAAATGTCAAGAACTGAAGAACTGGCGGCTTGCGTTGAATCGCTTGTAGCATAAGGGCACGATGCGCGGACAAGTGTATTTAAGCTTCAAATTTGATTCCACGTTCAATGCGCTACAACTCTCGAATCTCGCAGTGGCAACAGCCTACGATTCCAACGCAACCATGAATAGGCTGTCGACCTACGCTGCGTGTGCAGTTCGAACAGAATCTGTATCCTGGAGAAGTGCAGCACATTGTTCTAGCAATTGATTGCAGCTCTCGCTCCATGTGACAGGATGTCGTTGGTTCATCGAGGGCTTGCCGTCTCCGATGCTGCGTTCCCACTGAACAATTTGATCGGCCAGCACCTTGGGGCGATCTAAGGGGAAATAACTGCAGTCATTGCCGCCAACTTCACGGTGAATAGGCGTGTCGCTGACAAAGGTTTTCTTGCCGAACCATAGTGATTCAACGATCGGCAGTCCGAAGCCTTCAACAATCGACGGGAAGACTACCCCGCGAGAGTTCCGGTAGCAGTGTTGTAATTCCGCGTCGGAAAGGTCGTCAAACAAGAAAAGGTTTTTGGCGAACAGCGGATGCGTCAAAATGCGTTGAGTGATGTCGTCACAACGGGAGCCAATTCGTCCAACTAAGCAGATATCAAGTTGCTTGCCGCGTTGCCAAAGTTGGTCGAAAGCGTCGAGCAAGTACTGATGATTCTTGCGAGGGTCAAAAGTCGCGACCATCAAATAAGGAGGTTTGCTCTTTCCGAACAGATCGACGAGTGGTTGCCTTACGTTGCCTTCAACCGTCGACAGCTCAGCTCCTAGCTGGAATGACTTCATGTTGGGGCGATCAAGAATAGCGACGGCAGGTTCCGTCGCGACAAACTCTTCCAGCTGACTCAGGACTGTATTGGAGATGGTCAGAAGTAGGTCGGAGCTTTGAATGGCCTTCACCAAGTAGTCGTGGAAGGCCTTGCGGCGGCGCGATCCGACAAACTGAGGATGACTGAGCGGTATTAAGTCGTAGATGATGCTGGCAACAAAGGCTCCGTTGTTTCGTGCACGCTTGGCGGCGGGCCAAACGCTATTGCGAAGACGAGTTACCCAGTATGCGTCCGGTAATAGGAACAGATCTCCTGGCCCAGCCTGGATTGGTTCGCACTTGCGGGTCATCTTGCGGAATACACTTGATTCCTGTGCCGTGTGCAGGAGTTTGAATAGTCCGAGATGGCCAGGCTGAGGCAGCAGCCACTTGCGAAGTCTCCGCGCTTGTAGCACTTCGCAGATGCCTTCCGCTGCAGGGCGGTACCAAGCCGGAGTGTGCTTCAATACATTGGATTGTATCTGAGCCGATTGCTGGAACAGCTCCAAATATGTTTGATCTAGTTCAAAGAACTCGCCACCGTGATTGACCACCATTCTTGGTTCAACCAATTCACCACTATCGGCTCGCATCTTACATTGGCTGACGAGATTGCGCACAACCCTTTCGATACCCGAGCTTCGGCCCGAGCAAATCGTGTATGTGGCATCAATAAAAATGCGTTTCGAAATTAGTTTGAGCCTCATGCTCACAGGGAAATCCACGTTTACGCACAGCCGGGACGATCCAGCCTAGTCTTGCATGCTATCGCATTGCGAAAATCCTAGCCGAAATCTCCTGAAAAACTCAAGGCTATTCAGTTGACGTTTTTGGCGTTGGATCAGAGGGGAGTATCTCGCTCGAAGTATATGACACTTTGGGAATTCAATATGAGTTGGCATTGTCGG
>PKCQ01000099.1 GCA_002862265.1 Planctomycetaceae bacterium
GGTTCTGGCTCAAGCTGTGAGCTGCAAGTTGCACTTGCGAGTCGTCGACTGGAGGAAGCCCAACCGTCGTCGCATGTCCAGCTGTTTCAACTGCTCCAGCGGGGACTGTTGCGTATTGCTGGCCGTCGTACTGTAGGGCCACTGCTGATGACACCGGTGTAGCGGTGAGGTTCGAAGCAGTTGGCACCAGTTGCTGGGAGTAATCCTGCGCGGAAACGCAAGGCAAGCCCACTGCTGCTATCAGAGCCGCAAGTGCAGCTGAAACCATTCGACGGCTCATACAGCCTTCATTCTTGTTGGTCAGGATTCTACGCATGGCAGTCCTCAAGTCATTCTTGCTTTAGTCCGTCGCCGCATCAGTATCGCCGACGATTTGGTATGTTCCAGCAACGAGTCGCAAAACTCGTTGATCCGATGGGATATCCGGTGTTTTTACTTGTAGTGTGCTTTGAGCTTATCTACGACAGGACACAGTGTCGTCTTACGTATTAACGAGAGGATCTTCCGTGCGTCCTTCTCGGTTGCTGCCGTGCCAATGACGATAAACTCGTCGCCCTTGGCGATGACGCGTACTGTTTTTGTTTCGTATAGCTGAGCAATTGTAGCAGTCAGTTCTTCTGCAATCACGGCACGCGAATCTATAGGAAGTTTCGTACCCTGAACTTCGACTTGCCGCAAATTGATAAAGCTCTCGCCGTCAGAATTGGTGGTCACAAACGCGACTCGCGTTTTGCCGGGTTGCAATGCAATCAAAGTAAGTTTGTTTTCACTTGTCTTGACGACTCGGCAGGTCTTCGCATGCTCAATGGAGTACTCCGAAAGAGTCGTTTCGCATTCAATCGTTGCTGTCGCTTCTGGTCTCAGCGAGACTAATTTGCCTTCGCGAACAGGAAGGTCTTTACGAATCGTCTCAGTTGCTTCTTCTGATTTTGGTATCAGAGGCTTGCTCGTTTGATCCACGAGATTTTGCTTGGGTTCGACACTGGGCGTTAACTCAGCGGCAGGGGAAGAGGGAACATTCGAAGTCACTCCAAGCGTCGTTTCCGGCAGATTTGGTGCTCGAACCGGCTCTAGCAAAGCAATCGGAGCAGCAGGCCGGAGACTGAGTGATTTCGGCGGCAAGGCGGCTGCTATTGATTCGCGGCTAGGCTCGCTCGCCCCGGCTAGGCTTATTGGTCTATTGGAAAACCCCTGGTTCGCAGTGTCTTGTGCCATTGATGCAGGCACATCCTGCAAAATCCGTTTTTCAACAATGGACACTATCGTGGGTTTTGGTGCCGAAACCGGCTCTTGTACCAGTGCTGGAAGCTTTTTAGCTAAGCTTGGTGTGCCAACGACCTCGGCTTGCTGGAAACCGGCTTCCATGTTGCCGAGTGTCTTTGGTTTGGTAGCTTGGGGTAATTTAGTAAGCGTCGATGCCCCTGAGTCCGAAGTTGGAGTCGATGTGTTTGTTGGAGCTTGCGGAGTGAGACTGACCGAAAGTCGGAAGGGTTCGCCCCGTTGAACAACCTCAACCTCTCGGGATGCCAGCTCTTTAGAAACGATTTTCTTAGGCTGTGATCTCATTCCCGCTCGAACCGCTACTGAATGAGGCTTTCTAGCAAATGATGCAATGCGTAGTGGAGCCGCAGAGGCTGGATGTACGACAACTTGGCGGATCGGTCTCGAGTTCGCGATGCGAGCAAGATCAACTCCCTGTCCAACGACAGACGCCGCAGGGGCTCCGTCCGTAATCGCGAAGCCAGATGGAGTCTGAACAACGCCCTGTGATACGGAATCCGACTGAATTGTTACCGGCATTGTTGGGCGCAACTCGATGCGTTGGATTACTTTGACAGGTGCTTGAAGTGGCAAGCGGGCGACGCTGCGATCTGTCAAGCGCATCGGCTGATCACGGTTGCCGAGTTCTGGAGTACGCTCAGGTGAACTTGTATTCGGTTCTGTATTCTGCGCCGGAGTGGGCTTAGGTTTGGGCACTCCGATCGCTTTTGTCAGCGAGCCTGCTTTAGGATGGGAAGTGTCGAACTCACCCAACTCAGTCAAAGAGCCTGAAAACCTCGCGACTTCTGCTGGAGAATCGAGACCGTCAGACAAACGGACTTCCTTGCTACTTGGGGTCGTCGCCGCGCTGACAGTCGGAGTGTTGTTACCACTCTGCAGAGGAGCGATTGTGACCTTGGAACGGCCCTTCGAGCCGGTTTCTTGACCAGCAGCCAATCCATTCAGCAATGTGCAAGCACCTAGCAGGGCTACCCCAAGTACGAATGTACTTCTGAGGGCGGCAGCAAGGGCGGTTTTGCGAAGGCACTTCGTCCGGGAACGCTCACGCGCCGCAAACAAGCTAAACACTTTCATCTCAGAGACCTTTGCTAGCTCAACGGCTCAGTGACCACGTAACGTGGCCCCACGCAGCCTTATTTTGTGACTCTTCCAGGGGTATCGGGAGGCATGCTTGTCAAAGTTGAACGATTTTGCGGGTAGGAACCGTCCTATCGGTAAATGGACGTCCTCAAAGTGGAAACCGAAGTGCTAGCAAACGACTTTTGTTGTTTGAGGAACAAAAACGCAAGCGTTCATGGAGAATGGCGAGCCATAAAATATGCTCATCCTCGTCGTCGATGCAGATCACTCCTACTACGATGGACCAAATTGGTGCTCAGCTACAACAACTCAACCGTGAAGGGCACGTTTTAAAACGTACCGAGATTTGGCAATGTTGCCGAGAAAAAGAAGCAGCCACTGACTTTGGTCGTAGGAGCGCCAAGATTGCGGAATATCCTCTTTGATCTGTTGAGCGCCTTCGATACACAGATGTAGGTTATTACTAAGTGCTAACTCGGCTGCGATTTCCGCACTCTTGATGGCTGGAGGCAGGTCTCCTTAGCTCACTCGCACCAGTGCCAAAGTAAGCATGCTGCGCCAGTCCGGTTTGTCGCCAAGATTTTGTTTCAACCAACACGTTTCCTGAGGCTTTCCGCATCACGCTTTTGCTCGCTTTCGGGCAAGCGATTTGAAGAAGGGATAATGCACGCCGCGCCCAAAGGTTGTGTTCGTCCTTTGAAAGAACTTCCTCCCAATCTCTCGCGGTAGCTGCGATGTTGCCGTTTAGTTCCATACAAACGGCGTGGTGACCCCAAATCCTCGCGGCCTACGGAGCCAGCTTCAAGGCGAGTTATCAGTCGGCGTTGAATTTGTTTTTGTCGCCTCGCAGAGTAGGGAGTTCCGCTTGGCAGGCAAAAGCCAGGTGATGAATGAGCTCAAAGTCTGAAACGCTCGCTAGTCCTTAGCCATTCATTGAACCGACTAGAATGAAGCGGAGCGAATCGGCAATATAATATTGGATTGGTGCTAAGCGACAAGTGTGTCCTAGGACTAGTCTTATCGGCACACGATTCTTCGGCGAAGTATGCTCGGGTGCACGGACAGGAGACCCGAGTTGGAGAGTACAAGGCAACACTGAAAAATCGGAGCGTTGGTCGCGGAGTATCCCTTCCAGTTCGCGCAGGAAGAACTCGATTTGCTTGAGCCGAAAGATTTTGCGGTCATGGACAGCGGTAGTCTGCAAGAGCGATTCCACAACCGACGGCCTGAGGGCAGTGGGACTTTGAGCACGGGAAGCAATATGAACACGGTGACCAGTGATGTGTGGAGTCAAGAACGAGGTATCGAATTTTCAGACGCGTTTCCGAGGTGTGACGAATTCAGCCTTGAGGTGACCGAAGCTGAGTTCGCAGAAATTACTCGCCGCAAGCAACTTGACTATTCTCGCTCGGCGGATAGAACGTCCTACTTCATTCCCACCGAGAATGGGCACACTTTGATGGTGATGTTCCGGAATAATGCGAAAAATACATCGGCATGCAGGTTGTTCGTGGAGCGTCGAAACAGTCAAAACCTCCGTGGCGAGGCCAAAGCCAGAGCGACACGCAAAAGCTCCAGCTTTGGCAAGATTCAGCACGGATTGAATGCTGGGCTCGCGATTCATGGGCTTGGGAAACGGTTCGCAAAGGGAGGCTGGGGTGTGTGGGAATGCTATCCTAGAATGCTCGTGAAGTCCCAAGCATTGTTAGTACTGGCCCGTTACGATCGAGCGAAGAGTCATGACGGTGACCGAAGTTGAGGGCCGTCCAGTCGGTCTACCGGGACGAACAGTCACCTTTCGGCAAAAGCCGATTGCAGTTGCGTTGCAGCCCAATGCTACCGACGCCTTCTTCCAGGGCTTTCAACTCGGCGACCGAGACGATGGTCGAATGGCTGGGCCTACCTGGAGCGATCCGCAGTCTGGTGAGTATGAGCTTCAGTTCGACTTGAACGTCAATGTATCGGTGCACAACCCTGGAGAGACCGAGTCAGATTTTAACCCGCAGTCAGATAGGGCCATCTCTCATTTTGTTGAAGCGAAACAAGCAAATAAGAACGAAGGAAGCAGATTGATGCAAAGGCTTGGGAGACCGACGACCAAATACTGATTGAGTCGTTGAGCATGGCAGAAGGCCTAAGCGTTGCCAGGGCGATTTCGGCGGAACCGGCGGTCAACAGCCAGCAGAGGTCTCCTCAGTATTGGATGGATTGTCGAGACCGCGGCTGACAAGCTGTATGCAATGGAGATGCGTGGAACCTTCTGGTAAGGAGATAACCGGAAAACGCTTCTCTGGTTTCGACTCATAAGAAGGCGCAGATAAATCTTGGCTTTGTATTTGCTCTTTTCGCTGATCTCAATCTCTTCAGCGACATTCTTGCCGAAACGCTTATCAACATCGCCAACCATTTAGTCAGGAGCTTGCCACTCGGGTCTTCCAAACCAGGGCATTTTCAGCGGGCCTTAGCCAGGCAGTCGCATGCCGAATTCCATCTCACACGCGTTCATCTAACTGGCCATGGTTCTCGGATTACGCGGATCTTGGATGGGCTGGTAGTCTTGCATGAAGACGTAATTCAGCCGTTGGGCAGTCGGAAATTTCATGGCGTAGTAAAAAAGATCCGTGCCTTCGACTTGCGACATCGGAATCTCTTGGCGAGCCCCAAAGGCCTTGCAGGCCAAGGCGATATCCAAGGCATCGCCTTGGTATAGAAAGTTCGCAATGTTGCCTTCCAGAATTGGGAAGGTCTTCTGAGCGGCAAGGAATTCTTCGACGACTCCCTGCTTCTGTTTCGGGGTTGCGGCCTGCTCCACTTGGCTCAACATTTCTGCAAAACCCTCGGATGTTTCTACACCCTGCATAGCTGAATTAAGTTGCTCGGAGCCTTGCGAAACCAATTCTACGCAGGCGATTTCGTTGAAACTGCGCTGGAGGATTGCGTTTTCCAAGTATACCGGAATGGATCAAAAGAGTTTTTCAAGGACGCGCGTACTGGCAATTTCGTGGTAGCCTTCCTGGTTGGCTTTGACGACATGCATCTTGCCGTCGTGGGTGCTGAGAATCAGATGGCCATCGACACCGATCAATAATTCATCGCCTGGACTGCGAGACTTCCATTTTGCTCTGCCAATTTTCGGAGCGACGCATGCCAAAATCCGAGTGGAGTAGGCAAATGTTCCCGTCCATCATGCCAGGAACGTTGTAGTACCCTTGATTGAGCGATCTTGCCAAGATTCTTTAGAAAACAAAGCACTTCCGTCGACTTCGATCTCAAAGCTTTTGGATAAAGCGTCATCGTTGTTGAGTAAGAATTGATTCACCGAAATCGGCAGTGGTATCCTCGCCGAGCCATTGGACCCATCGTGCTCAAACTGGAAGAGAACTTCACCATTGGACGGCTCCACGCTCGTGCCTCTGACAGCTAATAGACCCTATGCTTACGAAACAAGTTGGCGTCAAAGAATCGTGAGTCGATTACCGGGGCTTCCGTCGCAGGAGATGAATCCCCAGGTATCTCCTATTGAAAAAGTTCGATAGGGACTAGGCTTTCGGGGGGGCTAATTGTAAGCGAATAGCAGCAAGCAGAAAAACGGCGAGCGATGAATACAACTTATTTGCCTATTGAGCCAACTTGCAAAATGGTTGTTTGGAGTCGGCTTCAAGGAGCAAACCGCCGTAAAAGCGCTTCGCTTGTGGTTGGTGCCTACCCGCAAGACCTCTGTTGCTGCTCAAATCAAAACAACGAAAAACCACTGCGCACGAAAAAACCCGTTGATGGCACGCCAACAACGGGTCATATTTTGAAATCTGGTGATAAGCTCTCACGCTTTGCTGTACAAGGTTGTGCTCACGAATAAATTTGCTGTGTTACCACATCGATTAGTGAATCAACGTGAGTTGTTTCAAGAATCTTTACCAACACAAAGGCTGGACAAACTGATTATCCCTAGAAAGGAGGTGATCCAGCCGCAGGTTCCCCTACGGCTACCTTGTTACGACTTAGTCCCAAT
>PKCQ01000360.1 GCA_002862265.1 Planctomycetaceae bacterium
TTACCGGAGGGTAGTGCTGCTGAATTCGATTATGAAGCCATGGCAGATTTAGCTCGGAAACAGAAAAGCCGCTATCTGACTAAGCAGACAGCGGCTCGAGATTAATTGAGCTTTTCAAGCAAGACGCTCTCGCAAGCGAGAGGGTGAGGTCCCGGAGTGCAGGAACGGTTGAAATTACTCGTCGGATGGCCGTTGAGGTCGGTCGGGACGCTTGTCGGTGCTACGTGTGCCGTAGCTGCGGCCGCCGCCTCCGCCTGCACTGCCGCCACCGCGCCTAAACAGTGAGGCGATGCCGGAACTGAATTCGTCCTTCGAGATTGATTTGTCGCCATCCTTGTCAAGCGTCATCAAACGCTCGGCCATGCGATTGCCTTCGAGTTCAGCTTCGGTGACTTGCCCGTCTTTGTCGCCGTCCATTCCGTTGAACATGCTCATTGGATCGAAGCGTGATCCACCGCCACGGTTGCTGCGGCCGCTACTTTGTCCACCGCTCGATCCGGCCTCACTTGAGTCGCCGTTGTCGATGCTGGCAAAGAGGCTGGCGTCTTGGTTGACACTGTCGCCCTTGTCTTTCACGCAGTACAGGTGCTTTGCGCTGCGGACGATCAAGTTCCCGTTGCTTATAGCAGGAGTGCCCCAGAAGATCTCTTTGTCAGATGTAAATCGGTTGAGTGCGATTTGCTTGGTCTTCTCACCAAGAGCAAATACGTATATCTGACCGCTGCCGTTCATGTAGAACATGCGATCACCAGCAACGACTGGCGATGGGTAGTCCAGGGAGCCAAACCGGCCGCCGGTCTGCAGCGCGCCTTTGAGCCGCATTTGTTCGACACGTTTGCCGTTTTCCGCATTGACGACGGTCATGACGCCACGGGTAACGATGTATAGCTTGTCTTTGTGGCTAACGGGCGAAGCGAAACTCGTCGTGTCGCGGCCAGTCCATACCGTCTTGGTCTTGCTGACATCACCACTTCCACCCGCATCGAGTGCGATACTGCCGCCACCACGACCCGTGAATGCAAAGACTCGTCCCTTGTTCTGCACCAAGCTGGTGTATGCATGCTGAGCATTGGTTGCATCGGCGTACCATAGCAACTTGCCGGAAGCAGGATTCATGCCCCACATTTCGCCTGCGACGCACATGACGAGTTCCGTTTCCCCATTAACATTGACGAGCGAAGGAGTGCCCCACATCCCGTCGAGTCCTTTGGCTTCCTGACGCCAGACTTCTTTGCCAGTTGTGATGTCCAACCCGACGATAGCTTGGCTTTCGGCAGACGCCGTCACAATCAGAACGTTGTCGTGAATAACGGGGCTGGAGGACGATCCCCACTTGGTGGGATCCGATTCTTTCCCAACGTCGACTTGCCACAGTTTGTTGCCATTCAAGTCATAGGCGAAAACACCACTCTTCCCAAAGAAAGCATACACATTCTCGCCATTGGAGACAGGCGTGTGTGAAGCGTAGCCATGAGCGGTCACGCCGATACCGGTATACGGGTCTTCTGGTAGAGTAACCGGTACATCTTTTTGCCATAGCTTTTTGCCGGACGTCAAGTCGATGCACACTAAATGGCGAACAAGATCTTTGATGTTACCAGGATTTTCTTGGCTTAGGCCGTATCCTGAGTAGCAGGTCACGAAGGCTTTGCCACCGACGACGATTGGACTCGAAGCGCCAGGGCCGGGCAGTACTGTTTTCCAAGCCAAGTTGGCGGATGGCGACCAATTGGATGGGATGGACGCTCCATCTGCGGCGTTGGCGTTGCCAAGCGGGCCACGGAAGCCACGCCAATCTTCGGCAAAGCTGGGTGTGCAGAGAAGTCCAGCGAGCGCCATAGAGCTCGTGAGGCGTAAGATAAATTTCATTTCTAAATCCAATATGCAAACATTCAGATTTGGGACGGGCAACTGGCGCGAATCTTACCATAGCCCGCGTGAATTGGATCGGGCGGTGAGGCACTTCACACGCGAATGAGCGTTACGAATTCCCCAGGATTCAATAGCCTGCAAAAGTTTGGGTTGTCAGACTCGATTGATCGATGAGCCATGTCCAGTCAGCGCTTATGGCTGGCGCTAAATGAAAAGTCGGCTTAGAAGCTTTTGACGATTTGCGCGTGCAAGATTACATTTAGCGTAGCGTGGCGGTTGCCTTGATAGCAGGTCGCTGCCACCTTCTTTTCGATCGGGCAAGTGTCTGGATCGTCTCTCTCCCTGAGAAGTTTCCACCGGCGAAGGAATCGCAGCTCTTGTCGCTAGACGTTAACCAAATTCTCGGCCCAAAGGGCAGTATCGCTCGGCGTCTGCCAAACTATGAGACGCGCCCGCAACAGCTCGAGTTGGCAGAAGCGGTTCATCGGGCCCTTCGGGAAGAGAAGCATCTGGTAGCCGAAGCGGGTACTGGGGTTGGCAAGAGTTTTGCTTACTTAGTCCCAGCTATCTTGCATGCGACAGCAGACCAGGTCGAAGAGCGGCTAAGTGAGGATGACAACGAAGAGGAACCTGTTCGTAGTGTTTTGATCAGCACGCACACCATTAGCCTACAGGAACAGCTGATCGAGAAAGATTTGCCGCTTCTGAACAGCGTTATCCCGCGCGAATTCTCTTCGGTCCTGGTCAAAGGGCGCGGAAACTACATTAGCTTGCGGCGCTATCAGACCGCTCTAGCACGTGCGGTCAATCTGTTGGGCGAGACGGAGTTTGACCAACTGCAGCAAATCAAAAGCTGGTTGAAGGAAACGCCTGATGGTTCACTGAGTTCTCTGCCCTTCCGGCCGCTAGGCAGCATGTGGGACGAAGTTGCCAGCGATACGAGCAATTGCCTGGGCCGTAAATGCAAGACCTACGATGAGTGCTACTATTACATGGCCCGACGGCGCATTCAAGGTGCACAGATCCTGGTTGTCAATCACGCCTTGTTCTTCACCGATCTGGCAATTCGTGATGAACTAGGCTTCGGCATTATTCCCAACTACTCGGCCGCGATTCTCGACGAATGTCATACGATCGAATCGGTGGCAAGCTCGCACCTTGGAATCAAGATCACCAACAGCCAAGTTGAATACACGCTCAACAAGCTTTACAATCCTCACACCGGAAAAGGGCTTTTCCCCGCACTTGGCTTGGATCGTTTTTCGGAGATGGTTGCCAAGGCACATCGTGGGATTGATACGATGGCCTTTGATCTCGACGAGCACATGGGACCTGGTGTCGCAAACAAACGTGTGACGAAGAAGGACGTGGTGCCAAATTTGGTTTCGGAGCTGTTGGCCAAGCTAAAAGAAAAACTCTCGGAGCTAGGCGATACCGCCGAAGACGCGTCGCGGCGTCAAGACTTTATGTCTGCCGCTGGACGGCTGGAATCATTGAGCAATCACATTCGCAGCTGGCTGCGGCAGGAAGAAGAAGACTACGTTTATTGGTTGGAGCGAGTTAACACGCGGCGCGGGACCACCAGAATGGAAATGCATGCGGCACCAATCGATATCTCCGGTCGCATGCGCGAGATGCTATTCCAGCAAGTCCCAAGCGTGATCATGACCAGTGCGACGGTATCGACGGGGCGAGAAGGCGGTTTCGAGTTCTTTCAATCGCGTGTCGGTGCAGCGGGCAGCCTGACCAAGCAGCTCGGCAGCCCCTTCAATTATCAGGACCAAGCCGAGCTGGTCGTCGTGCCAGATATGCCAGATCCTTCCTCACGGCGACAAGAGTACGACAAGTTGCTTCCTGAGATGATTAAGCGTTATCTGCTTCGTACAGACGGTAGAGCATTCGTGCTTTTTACTAGTTACGGTTCGCTGCGGGCTGTTGCCAAGCAGATGCATTCTTGGTTCGTCGAGCAAGAAATGACTCTGTACAGTCAAGCGGATGGGATGCCTCGGGGGCAGTTGCTTGAGAGGTTTCGCAAGAATCCGCGTAGCGCTTTGTTCGGTACCGATAGCTTTTGGCAGGGTGTTGATGTTCCAGGCGATGCCCTGCAGAACGTGATTATCACCAAGCTGCCTTTTAGCGTGCCCGATCATCCGCTGCTTCAAGCTCGCTTGGATGCGATACGCAATGCGGGCGGCAATCCGTTTATGGACTATCAGGTGCCCGAGGCGGTAATCAAGTTGCGGCAAGGGTTCGGGCGCTTGATCCGTACAGCCCACGATTCAGGCATCGTCGTTATCTTGGATTCTCGGATTAAAACGAAACGTTACGGGCGTTTGTTTCTCAATGGCTTGCCGGAGACCAAGATGCGTTGGGAGACGGTTCGCGATGACGCTGAGCCAGTTTTCGAGCCAGACTTTGTTTAGCGAGTCTGCGGTGCTCCGAACCGTCTAATGACCAGCCGTCGGCGTTCTCGTGCTTTGGTGAGCTTGCCACTGGCAGGTCAACTAGCAAGATCACCTGCCTAGCGGCGGACGCGGATGCTGCCATGGTGCTTTGCGGTGTTCCAGCCGCCGTTGAGCGAAGTAGGACCAATTCGGAGCTGCATTCGATACTCGCCCAAGGGTCCGAGTTTCTTGCTGGAGTACAAAGTGTTTCCGTGCTGCAAGACGTCAGCTCGGTAAAAGTACGGAATGACGATTGCGAAGCGTCCGGAGAAATTGCCTCGATAAGTGTTGGAGCCCGTCTTCTGAAGCTTGATTCGCAGCGAGCCCGTGAACTCACGTTTGCCACTTGGTCTGGCCTCAGTCCATTTACCTCTCCAGACGCCGCTGGCATCTTGAGCCGCTGTAGGGTTGCAGAGCCATCCGCAAGCGATGGATGTAGCGAGACTCAAAGTAGTCAGTAGTTTCCGGCAAGAATTCATCGGTTCGGTGTGGCCCAATTGGCTGCAGTAGCGATTTCCAGGCTTCATTATAGTTGCCTCAGCAAAGATGCCACCGCTGGTCGCACGGAAGGCTGTAAGAGTTTCCTGCCGTCTGGGGGCGAAAACTTGACGACACGTGGGCTGACGAACTAGTCTTGAGGTTCATTCGTGCCCAAACCCTTGCCGTAAATGGAAATCAAAGATGAATGACTTATGGGTTTTCACCTGGCTCGGCGTCATGATCGTTTTGATCATCGCAATGACCGTTGCCGCCGTGCGCGAATCTTCGGCTCGCAAGAAGGCAAGAACTGGCATGCAACCTCAGCCACTCGACGCCGGCATGGCAGAACCAGTTGCTGATGCTGGATTGGGCGAGGCGGCAGACGTTGAATTCGCGTCGTTGGACGACGAAACTTTAAAGTAAAAGTTTCCCTCTCTTCGCTATTTGCTTTTGCCGAGCGAGCCCTACCGCTTTGGGGCCCGCATGCGTACAATAACCGCAATTTGTACCTACGAGGTACTTTCTATTTGGTAACTGCGGACCGTCTAGGAAAAGTTGATGAAAGCGGCGAAACCGGCCATTCTTGTGTTGGAAGATGGAGCTGTATTTCGAGGTTACTCAGTGGGTGCCGAGGGCGAGACTTCAGGTGAAGTTGTCTTCAACACTTCGATGACAGGATATCAAGAAATCCTGACCGACCCCAGTTACTGTGGTCAAATTGTGACGATGACATACACCGAGATTGGCAACTACGGAACCAATCAGGAAGACATCGAGAGTGACCATCCGCAGGTTGCGGGTTTTATCGTTCGAAACGATAGTCGCATCGCCAGCAATTTTCGGTCTGAGTGTGAGTTCACCGAATACCTACAGAAGCACAATATCATTGCTCTGGCTGGCATCGATACACGGGCACTTGTTCGTCATATCCGTAGCCACGGAGCAATGAAAGGTGTTATTTCGACGGCTGATCTCGACAAAGCTTCGCTGATCGAGAAGGCAAAGAGCAGTGCGAGCCTCGTTGGTCGCGATTTGGTGCGCGAAGTCATTCCGGAGAAAGTTCGTCAGTGGAATGAACGTCTCTGGCAGCGAGAGGAGGAAACACGTGGCGAACGCGAAGAATCAGGCACCCACGTAGTTTGCCTCGATTTTGGAATGAAGTGGAATATCGCGAGGCATCTTTTTGACCAAGGTAATCAAGTGACGATTTTGCCTGGAACGGCCTCTGCCGAAGAAGTGCTCGCTCTGGAGCCCGATGGAATCTTCCTATCAAACGGTCCCGGAGATCCAGAGCCGCTAGAGTATGCAATCGAGACTATTCGGGAACTGATCGGCAAACGCCCGATTTTCGGAATCTGCCTTGGCCATCAACTGCTAAGCTTGGCCGCTGGGGCGAAGACGTTCAAACTCAAGTTCGGTCATCGCGGCAGCAATCAGCCAGTTCAAAATCTCGAGTCAGGGAGGATCGAGATTAGTTCGCAGAATCATGGTTTTGCCGTCGAGGAAGAAACTCTTCCTGATTGCCTTACGATCACTCATCGAAACCTGAACGA
>PKCQ01000361.1 GCA_002862265.1 Planctomycetaceae bacterium
GTGGGACAAGGCCATTCATGGTAGCATCAGCGTGGACGAAGTGTTCCGTGTCACCAAGGGAGATCACGTGGCGTAAGTCCTAGCTGAGCTCGCAACTCGCCCAGATATCTCGCCTGGCTCACAAGCACTGTTGCTTCACGAAAAGAAACATGCCGGAATTTGCCTACACAGCCCGCGACCTGAGCGGACAGAAAAAGACTGGAGTGTTGACTGCAAACAGTCAGCACGAGGCCCTGGTCCAATTGGATACGATGGCACTGATGCCGGTCGAGATCACTACTGCCAATAGTGCGGCAGCAGTTCGAGGTAAAAAAGTCTCCGGGCAGGTGATGGCGAATGCCTACAATCAGCTGTCTTCGCTGCTGCGTAGTGGAGTTCCGTTGTTGCGGGCTTTGACAGTCATGAGTCAGCAGGCAACCAAGCCGGCACTGAAGGTTGTACTGGAAGAGGTCAAGACGAAAGTGGAGGATGGAGAGCCACTGCCAGACGTCATGGCTCGATACCCGCGAGTGTTCAACAACATGGCTGTGAACATGGTGCGAGCTGGTACCGAAGGTGGCTTTCTTGAGGATGCGTTGGAACGTGTCGCAACTTTCACTGAACAACAAGAGGACCTGAAAGGGCGAGCTGCTGGGGCACTGGCTTATCCGATATTTCTAGCCTGCGTGGGAACGGCAGTCGTGTCCGTTTTGGTCATTTTCTTCGTACCCAAATTTGAGCCGCTGTTTGCGGGCCTGAGGGAGCAGGGGCAGCTGCCTTTTGCAACGGACCTATTGCTCGGGTTTAGTGCATTTCTACAAAGCTATTGGTTTGTTCCGATTGTCGGGATTGTTTTTTCTTTATTCGCCGCGGTAGCATTCCTGAATACGGAACGCGGTCAATACACTCTGGATTACGTCAAAATCAAAGTGCCAATGTTTGGCAAGATTTTCCTCAACTTGGCGGTCGCTCGATTTTGCCGGGTCTTGGGAACTTTGTTGCAGAACGGCGTGCCGATTTTGAGGTCTTTGGACATCAGCCGCGAAGCGGCAGGAAACCAGATTCTTTCCCATTCCATTGAGAAAGCCAGTGAAAACATTACCGCTGGGGAGAAACTGGCCACGCCGCTATCGTCCTCTGGTCATTTCCCTAATCAGGTTGTGGAAATGATTTCTGTTGCCGAAGAGTCCAATACGTTGGATAAAGTAATGGTGCAGATCTCTGATAGTTTGGAAAAGACTACATTTAGACGTCTCGACATGATGGTCCGCTTGCTCGAGCCGTTGATGTTGCTCTTGATGGCCGGAATTGTATTTTTCATCGTTTTAGCACTTATGGTACCGCTACTAAACAGTGCTGGCACGGTTTAAGGAAACGGAATCGTAAACGATTCTTTTGGCACACCAATTAAAGAACACGCTGCCGAACGGGGCAGACTATCGTAACAGGGAGTATTCTGATGCGAATCGCTATGAGAAGAACATCGAGCCGTCGACTGCGTCGTGCTGCATTCACGCTGCTTGAGGTCATGTTGGTATTGGTCATCTTGGCCGCAATCGCGGGTATTGCTGTCGTCAACTTGGGTGGTATTCAGGACAGGGCAAACATTCGCTTGACCAAGACCACAATTGCAGGTTTGAAGACGGCGATGGAAACCTACAGAATGGAAGTCGGCTCTTACCCAACCCAGCTCAACGACTTGCACGAGCAGCCTTCCGATCTGGCAGATCCGGACAAGTGGTTGCAACTCCGCAAGGATCCTATTGAGAACGATCCTTGGGGGAATGCATTCACCTACACCAACAGCGGAGCGGATTTTGAGATCCGTAGCAATGGCCCTGACGGCCAAGCCGGTACGGATGACGATATTTCCAGCAAAAAAGAAGCATAGACACAAGTCTTTTGCAGCCACCAAGCCCCTAGAGTCGCTCGACGGCCCTGGGGCTTTGTTGTGTTTTAGGTGTTCATTAACTGCAGCCGTTTCAAGTCATGTCAGCCCCAAGTTCAAGTTTGATAATATGGCGTCAAGCGAGACAAGCTTCTCGTGCTGGCTTCACGTTGCTTGAGTTGCTACTGGTGTTGACGATTCTGGTTGCAATCGGCGCGATCGCGGCACCAAAACTATCTGATGTCCTGGAGCGTCAAAAACTGAATGGCTCTGCGAGTAATCTTCGATTGGCTTGGGATGAGGCGAGGCTAGAGGCAATGCGCACCGGCCAAGCTCAGGTCTTCGAGTGCGATGTCGGAACAGGCCAGTACACCGTGAAGCCGCTGATATTGCAGTCGGACATCACCAATGCGGGTGCTGGAGCGACCGTAATGACCCAAGCCGGAACAATGGTCGAAACTCAGGAAAACGGCTTCTTCACCGCCCCCGACGCCGCAACGCCGTCGGCTGATGCACAGACGAAAAATCTAGAAGAAGCGATCACCTTTGTAAGTTGTTTGGTTTCGAGCGATATGCGTGCTTACAGTGTGGCGCAAGAATCGCAGGCTGCGAACAACTTGGAAGTTTCGACCAACACGGTGGTTCAGCAAGTCATCTTCTACCCTGATGGAAGCACGAGTACAGCCGAAGTGCAGATTCAGAATGAACGTGGTGAGATTCGCGGAATCCGGATGCGAGGTCTTACCGGGCACAGCTCGATCGTGGAAATCAAGAATGTCGCTTCGAGTACGGAGTCAGAGTCAGAGAAGGGGACGAGCAATGGTTCCTAGATCCGCACGCAACGCACTTTCGCTCTTAGAAGTGATGTTAGCCTTGTCGATTCTCGCCGTCGCCACTGCATACCTTGCTGGAGCAATGGAGCAGGCTGCAAGCAACGCGATCAAGGCTCAGAAGCTAACGCAAGCTGAGTTAGTGGCTGAGAGCGTCATGAACCAAGTTGTTGCAGGTGTCATACCGGCGGATGTCGTTACTTGGACAACCTATGTGAACTCGCGCGGGCAAACCGAGTGGACTTATCAACTTCAGCCAGTCCCGACTGAAATCGAGAGCATGTTAGGATACCAAGTTTCGGTGCAGCGGATAGATCCGCAGCTGGGAGTCATCCAGACTCAGTACGATTTGTATGCGAATCGATGGATCATCGATCCTGCTCTTGGATTGGACACTCCGCCTGAGGAAGAGTACGGCGACGAAAGCTACGGCAGTTCGAGCTATGGGGCTGGCCAATCTGCTGGGAGTGGAGGAGACGCCGCTGGTGGTGGATTTGGCGCAGGTGGTCCTGGTAGTGCAGCAAACCGCGCGGGTGGAGGCGGCAATGCTGGCGGACGTGGCAACGCAGGTGGCCGAGGTGGAGATAACGGGCGTGGTGGCAACGCTCGCACAGGCGGTGGAAACGGAAGAAATGGAGCTGGAGGACGTCCCGCAGGTGGATCCGGTCGGGCCGGCGGTGGCGGACGTCCTGCTGGTGGCACGGGAAGATCTGGCGGAGGCGGAGGACGCCCCGCTGCTGGTGGTAACTTTGGTCCTGGCGGTCCAGCATCGGGAAGAGGGGGCGGAAGATAATGTCTTTTTCGTCCGCAAAGAATCGCACGAAGGGCCATCGCGGCGAAAGGTTAAAGAGCCGCAGAGCTGGCTTCACGCTGCTCGAGCTAATGTTATCACTCGGGCTGATCGTGGTGGCAACTGCGCTGATAGGCTTCATCATGCAGATGTACTCCCGAAATTTCACGGAGAAGTCTGACGACATTCGGCGTGAGCAACTTGGCCGGGCGATTCTCAATATGATCGCAGCGGATATCCGCGCTCTGGTATTGGAGCAGGAATACGACGGTTCGGTTCTCGCCGCACAGCTCGGCGCCGAGTCTGACGGTGGTGATGCCGGGGCTGCCGCTTCAGGTGGCGGCGATGCGGGACTCGCGAGTGACTCCTTAACAGAAGATCCGACACTTGCATCTGAGTCCGAGGCCCCCAATGCTGTGACGGATCCAAACGCTATGTTTACCTCGGATCTGCCGCCAGGAATCTATGGTGACCAGTCGACGCTGATGCTGACGGTCAGTCGGATCCCGCGTCGAGACGAATACTTGGTTCAGCAAGCTTCCGTTCTCACTGGCTCTCTTAGTGATGCCCCTGGCGACATCAAGACAGTCCAGTACTTCGTCCAAGCCGCGACCATGTCGGGCGTTTCGGATGAGATGGCAATGTTTCAAGCAGATCCGCAGAATGCTGTTGCGGCCAGCGGTTTCTCAAGTGGTCTGATCAGACGCGCCTTGGACCGAAGTGTGATGGCCCTTGCCGAAGAACAAGGGAATTTGGATAGCATCCAAAGAACGGGCAATCTCATTGCACCTGAGGTTATATCGATTCAATTCGCCTACTTCGATGGTATCGATGGGCAGTGGCTCTACGAGTGGGATTCATCGCAACAGTCTTTGCCTTGGCTTGTCCAAATCACTTTGGCCATGCAGTCGAACTCAGGTGCGAATGACACCCCGCTTCCGGCAGGTACGCCGCTTATGAATCTGACTTTCGAAGATCAGAAAGCTTACGGACTCGAAGTCTACGAGTTAGTGGTCGCTATCCCCGGCGCGAACCTAGTTGCAGCTGACGCGGCTGCGGCGGACGCGGCTGCCGGGATGGAAGCAGTGGGGCTTTAATGATGAAACAGAAAATCAATCGCCGTCCCGCCTTCTTATTGATCTTGGTGCTGGTTGTCATTTCCATGGCTTCGTTGGCAGCACTGAATTTTTCTAGGTCCATGTTTGTTTCGTATGCAACATCGCGACATTCCAATGCTCAGTTACAGGCGCGTTTTTGTGCTGAGTCTGGAGCGCAGTCTATTCGTTTGTTCTTGGCGTATCCGCGAGCGACCCGCCTTGAGTACGGGGGCACTTGGAACAACCCGGCAATGTTCGGCTCCGTGAACGTCATGCCGGACTCCGACCCGTCTCGGCGAGGTAACTATACGGTTTTGGCCCCGGGATTGGATGCATTTGGCAACTACTTTTCGACGCGTCGAGGACTACAGAATGAGTCTGCCAAGCTAAATCTAAACGTCCTCTCGCAACTCGATGAGCTGGCAGCTTCAGGCGATATGGGCGCCGCCGCTGTGGACGACTCCGCTGGAGCTGGTGATAGTCCTCTTGCGGACGCTGCCTCGTCGCTGGCCAGTGAAAGCACTTCTGCGGTAGCAGGTGACATGGCGATGAACATCTTGCTTTCTCTGCCCGGCATGACAGAGTTGGTTGCGATGGATATCTTGGATTTCCTCGACGCGGACGATGTGCCACGGGGCGGAGGTTCCTCTGAGTTTGATGATTACTACAGCCAGCTACCGACACCTTATCGCCCCCCAAACGGGCCTCTTAATTCGATAGAGCAGCTTTTGATGTGTCGAGGTGTTACACCGCAGATGCTGTTTGGCTACGACGAGAATCGCAATGGTGTGCTGGATCCAGCAGAACAAAACTTGATGAACCAGGGTATTCAACCTGGTGCTGCCCCTGGAAACACGTCCGCCTTATCGAGCGATCCCGAAGTTTCACAGCCTCCTCCATTGGGTTGGGCTGCATATTTGACGATTCACTCTGAAGAGCGGAATATTAGTTCTCAAGGTTTACCGCGAATCAATATCAATTCGGATGACCTTGAGACCCTTTATGCAGATCTGAGTGAAGTCCTAGGAAATGATCTTTGGGCCAGTTTTATTGTCGCCTGCCGGATGGCGGGAACCGCTGGCGGTGGTGGGCAGAGTCCGCTTATTCGCCTGGCGACGCTTTCCGCTGCAGATTCCGATCCGGACGGAATGCTTGGCGCAGAGCTTGAGGCTATTTCGGCGATGACGGCCGCTCCAGAACAAGACTTGAGCAATGCGAAAATTTGGTCGCCAGACTTGCTTGGCGAGTTCGACCTTACCCAGGGTGGCAAAGTGCAATTCAATCAGATTCTCGATTGTTGCACAGGGTGCGGAGATATGGCCAATCTGACCTTTTCTGCCTTGAGCTGATTTCCGACGAACAGGAGCAGAATTTTGAGATGAAGATCAGAGTACAGAGAGTTCAAGCAGAGCTGAATCGAAGTTAGAAAAGGCATAGTCATCATAAATTGTTTTAAAGTGCCGAAATTGAGTCATCAAAATAGTGAATATTTCATATAAATTTTGTTTTCATTGCAAATTCTCATAAAATATTTTTTTTCTCCATCAAATATTTTGTGTTTTGAAGCTATTGAGCAGGGAGGGGGAAGCTGAGATGTGAATAGTTTTATCATGTTGAAAACAAAATTAACAAGATTGAAAAAGACGGTAAAAGTGTTTAAGGAAGAGACTTTTAAACATTTTTACATTTGCCGGGCGGGCGAACGGGCGGACAGACAGGAATAAAAGCGGAAAAAAATAAAAATAAGATCTAATTAAAAGT
>PKCQ01000171.1 GCA_002862265.1 Planctomycetaceae bacterium
GCGGGGGTGACCCTCGCCCTCCTTCTGACGACGAGCCTCTCGTCATCTGGAACTTTGATGAAACCGGTTGGAGTAAGACGTGTAAACGCTAGCGGTAGCTTTTCCGTCCGAGAAGCATTTGCATGGATTTCTTGCGCTGTTGCTCTCCTCCTGACTGTCTCGTTGTGGCGTCCGCGAAGCGATTCTGTTCCGACGGTATCGCTATCAGATCAGCGATTTGCCATGATTAACGGCCAAGCAAGACTGGTGCGTGTGGCTTGGGTGCCAGGCACAACTCCGTTCGAAGATTTGGTCACTGGAGACGTGGTGTGGGACAATGCAACCCAGCAAGGCTATATGCGTTTCGTGAACATGCCGGAGAACGATCCGATGCTCGAGCAATATCAACTTTGGATCATTGATCCTAAGCGCGACGCCGAGCCGATCGATGGTGGTGTATTTGATATCACCGAAAAAGGTGAAGTCATCGTAGCCATCGACGCCAAGTTAAAGGTCCTTGAGCCTGCAGCCTTTGCGATCACGATTGAACAGCCGGGTGGAGTGGTTGTTTCGAACCAAGAACGCTTACCCCTTTTGGCAAAACTCCAATAGCGGCTGTAGAACATTCCCTGGGAGCTAATGCCCGTTTTCAACGCTGGAGTTTAGCTAGAAGGTAGAGCAAAGTAGGTTACGTGAAGTTTGGCGTCGGTGGTCGATAATGGGCCTTGTTGATCGAGGCGAACCAATTAATCGTTTTTTGCAGGCCTTCGCGAAGGGCGATCTTAGGTTCCCAGTCAAGTTTTTCTTTAGCGAGCGAAATGTCGGGTCGGCGACGTGCCGGATCGTCGGCTGGTAAAGGCATTTCAACTAGCTTCACCTTGGAGCCGGTTAGTTCGATCACTAGTTCGGCCAACTCGCGAATTGTGAATTCGCCTGGGTTTCCGATATTTACCGGGCCGACAAAGGCTTTATCGTTATCCATCATGCGAATAATGCCTTCGACTAGGTCGTCGCGATAGCAAAAGGACCGAGTCTGAGACCCGTCACCGAAGATCGTGATATCCTCTCCAGCTAAGGCTTGGCGAATGAAGTTGGAAACTACACGACCATCGTAGGGATGCATCCGTGGTCCGTAAGTGTTGAATATTCGAACAATCCGAATGTCGACGCCATTGGAGCGGTGGTAGTCCATGAAAAGCGTTTCTGCGACACGCTTACCCTCGTCGTAGCAAGCTCTTGGGCCAAGTGGATTTACATTCCCGTGATACGACTCTGGCTGTGGATGGACCTCTGGATTGCCGTAGACTTCAGACGTGCTTGCTTGAAGAACTTTCGCACCGCAGCGTTTGGCGACGCCCAGTACGTTGACGACTCCCATAACGCTCGTCTTAGTCGTCTTGATGGGGTTGTACTGATAGTGCCCAGGCGCGGCCGGGCACGCCATGTTGTAGATCTCATCGACTTCGAGAAAGATCGGCAAGGTAATGTCGTGCCGGATCAGCTCAAAGTTTGGCTTGGAAAGCAGATGAGCGACGTTCGTCTTCTGGCTGGTGAAGAAATTATCCAAGCAAATGACATCGTGACCGTCTTCGACGAGTCGTTCGCAGATGTGCGAGCCAAGAAAACCTGCTCCACCTGTCACCAAAATTCGGTTTAGTTGTGACAAAATCGATTCCTTTGGAGGAGTGCTGATTGCACGAATTATTTGCCGATTAGCTCGTTGTGAGCCTCAATGGCAAAGCTAGTTTTGAGTAGTATTGTGCGAACGCGTTTTGTGTCGTTAGCTGTCGGTGCCGGGCCGCGAAAAAGCTGCATTGACTGGCGGCCCAAGATCTTCCCCTGCTTCTCGGTCTCGCCGAAGCCTTTTCGGAGAACATTCTACAGTTTTCTAAGTCCATCTTCGCGAAGCGCGTTGGGGATGTCGACGTCAATTTCATCGATGCGATCCATCGTTTCCTGATCCAGAATTAGGTCAACCGCCTCCAGGCTTGCGTTGAGCTGAGCGACCGTAGTTGCTCCGATGATCGTACTGGCCACAAAATCGTGTTGTCTGCTCCAAGCCACACTGAGAGCCGTGAGTGAGACTCCAATATCTTCGGCAATTGTTGCCAGCCGGCGTGTCACTTGAAGCGTTCTGTCGTTGACAAAACGAGCCGCCATCATCTTCTGCCTTGGTCCGCCGTTGTTGAGGTAATCCGTGAATCGGGCACCCTCTGGAAGGCTTTCATTATACTTTCCTGTGAGCACGCCACCGCCGAGTGGCGAGTAAGGTAGCAGGCTTACATTTTCGCGGCGACACACCTGAGCCAGCTCACTCTCGCATCGGCGATTGATCAAACTGAAATTGTTCTGGATTGTGTCGTAGCGAGCCAGGGAGTGCTTCTCTGCTGCCCACAGGCTTTTCATTAGTCCCCAGCTAGTTTCGTTGCTGCAACCAATGGCACGTATTTTGCCTTGGTCGACGAGTTTCCCGAGAGCTGCAAGCGTATCTTCATATCGCATCTGGTGATCGGGCCAATGCGTCTGGTATAAGTCAATGTAGTCAGTTTGGAGACGGTCTAAACTTGCCTCAACCGCCCGTTGAATCTGCAGCGCATCCAAAGCAGTTCTTCCGCCGCGGACCGGTGGCGAAAACCAACCATGACCTGGACCAGTGATCTTTGTTGCCAGGATCACGTGCTCTCTTGGCTTTGTTTTTATCCATTTGCCGACGATGACTTCGGTGCGACCGTACGTTTCCGCTGATGGTGGAACGGGGTACATCTCTGCGGCGTCAAGAAAGTCAATTCCGGTGTCATAGGCACGATCCATTATTTCAAAGGAAAGTGCCTCCTCGCACTGAGAACCAAGAGTCATGGTTCCCATACAAATATCTGTAACCGAGAGTCCGCTTTCGCCTAACCTTCTACGTTCCACCTGCCTTTGCTCCTATGAAGTTGCCAGTACGCACGCAAGTGGTGCTCCAAAAATTGCTGACTTTAAATGTGAAAAAATATCTCTTTGCCAAACTCGAATGAAATTCAAAAATCCTGTTGAACTGCTCCGAACTCCATGCTTTAATGCTGCGCCATCGGAAAGTTCTTCACACCACTTTCCATTGCCATTCCAACAAACTTCCAGCGTAATTATGCTCGAACTATACGGTCAAATCGAAGACGCGTGTAAGTACATCCGCGAGCAGTGGGATAAGAAGCCTCACGCTGGAGTAATTCTCGGCACTGGTCTCGGACCGCTCGTTGAGCAAATCGATGTTGAAGCTTCAATCGAGTACGAATCGATCCCGCACTTCCCCAAATCAACTGCGACTAGCCACCGTGGACGGTTAGTGTGCGGCAATCTTTGCGGGTTGCCAATCATGGCCATGGAAGGCCGTTTTCATATGTATGAAGGCTATCCGCTCAAGCAGATCACACTGCCTGTGCGAGTGATGAAAGCCATGGGGGCCGAGCTTTTGGTGGTATCCAATGCCGCTGGCGGAATGAATCCTTATTTCCGCGATGGCGATATCGTGGTCATTGAAGACCACATCAATTTGATGGGAGACAATCCTCTCATCGGCATCAATGACGATCGTTTGGGACCTCGCTTTCCTGATATGTGCGAGCCCTATGATTTGCAGCTTGTTGACCAAGCACTTGAGATTGCGAGGCGGGAGAATATTCTCGCACACAAGGGCGTGTTCGTTGCGGTTGCTGGTCCGAACTTAGAAACCCGCGCCGAGTACCGCTTCCTGCGGACAATCGGTGCTGACGTTGTTGGTATGTCTACGGTACCGGAAGTGATCGTCGCCGTTCATTGTGGACTGCGTGTAGTCGGCTTTTCTGTCATTACCGATATGTGCCTGCCTGATGCTCTTGAACCAGCCGATGTAGACAAGATCATCGGTGTTGCCAACGACGCCGAGCCGAAACTTCGTGCTCTGGTCACCGGTGTGCTCGATCACGAGCGCGACAATAAGACCTCGTAAGCGACTCCGGGGCACCGCACATCAGGCGGCAAAGAATCGATCTGATCTGATTCGTAAATCGAGCAATCAAGTGAGAAGCATCCTCGGCGCTAACGCGAAAGAACTTGCTTCTTCAATTTCTGTCGCTCGCGAAACCATCTGGCAGCACAAGTTGCTGCAACCCAGGGTAGCTATTGTCCTAGGCAGTGGGCTGGGGCCGCTGGCGGACTACGTCGAGCATCCAGTTGAGATTGCGTATATCGACTTGGCTGGATTTCCCCGAACTTCAGCAGCAGGACATGCCGGAAAGCTGATCCTTGGCTACTTAGCGGGTGTACCGGTCGTGCTAATGAAGGGGCGGGCACATTGCTACGAAGGTTGGAGCTACACACAGGTTCAGTATCCGGTGTTTGTCATGCAGGCACTGGGCGCAAGTACACTGATCACGACAAACGCTGCAGGTGGATTGAATGGGCGCTTCCGTCAAGGCGACTTGATGGTGCTCGATAGCCACATTGATTTTCTTTTCGGTTCGTCTGGCTTTTCTTCGAGCTTCATGTCGCCTGCGCAGCCATTGCAACGCGGCACAGAGACGTACGATCGACCGATGATGCAGCGTGCGCAACAGGTCGCACGATCCCAAGATGTTGTACTTCATCAAGGATGTTATCTGGCGACGCTAGGCCCAACCTACGAAACCCGCAACGAATATCGTTTCTTTCGTTCACTCGGCGCAGACGCAGTCGGCATGTCCACTGTGCCAGAAGTCATCGCCGCAAAAAAGCTGGGCATGGATGTTCTCGGTTTCTCGGTAATCACCAATGTCGCTTCCACAGATATTCCTGTGAACACAACGCACGATGAAGTTGTCGAGGCAGGTAACTCAGTTGGTCCAAGTCTGATAGGAATCATCCTGCAGATCCTAGATGATATGAGCGGGGAACCGGATTAGGTTTCGCACTGCCGACTTAAGCGGCTGGACGCTCTCCACCGGCGCGCGATCATCTTCGGTCCAGTGAAGCATCCCCGAAGCGTACGCAAAAAGTGGTTTCATTGCCTCGCTACACGTCGGGTTGTGAAAGAACTCGCCTATGCCTGAAATCCATTACGCTATCGAACCCGAGCTCGCCGCGGAGGAATTCATTGATATTCTCCGACGTTCGACTTTGGCTGAGCGACGTCTCGTAGACGAGCTCGTTCGAATAGAAAAGATGTTGCGTAACGCGAACCTGATCGTCACCGCTCGATGTGACGGAATGCTCGTCGGAGTTGCTCGATCGATTACCGACCAAGCATTCTGCACTTATCTTTCTGACCTCGCGGTTGATGAAGAGTATCAAGGGTGTGGGATCGGAAAAGAACTCGTCTACCGCAGCCAAGCAGAGACGCCAAATGCGAAGTTGATTCTAATCGCAGCTCCCAAAGCTCAGTCTTACTATCCGCACATTGGAATGGACAAGCATCCATCCTGCTGGACGCTGCCCCCAATCGCGCATGGTTCGTTCGCATCATCAAGTAGACGTGTAGACGGAAAAGCTGTCCAGGCTTCGAACAGTTCAGCAGCTATCGCTGAATTCTTTGATTCCATTTCTGACGAATACGCCGGAGCGATTCGCCGATGTGTTCCGCGTTACGACGAAATGCTGTATTCGCTGCTTTACTATCTGCCCGAGAGAGTTGCCAAGCCGAGTCGCATCGTGGAGCTTGGCTGCGGTACCGGGAATCTTTCCGTTGCGATTGCCAAGAGGTTTCCAGGAGCGGAATTGACGGCAGTCGATTTGTCGCAGTCTTCACTCGCATTGCATGCTCAACGTTTTGCCTCCGAGAATGACGTTCGGTCATCCGAGGTGATCAGACTGTGTAAGGACATGCGGGAATTGGAATTCGGCGATGAGTCCTTTGACTTGATTTTTTCGACTATAGCCTTGCATCACCTCACCAGCCCAGAAAAACAGCAGCTCTTTCAGAGTTGCTATCGTTGGCTTAGGCCGCAAGGCGTCCTCAGCTACAGCGATCAATTTGTTGGCGATACGCCCGAGCTGAACGAGAAGCACATGTCGGAGTGGAAACGCGTCTGAATGGCAATCGGTGCGACCGAGGAAGAGTGGGGAATGTAGATGCGACATCAAGCGGATCAGGACCATCATGACAGCTTGCCGAATCAGATTGGATGGCTGAAAAAGGCTGGTTTTCACGAAGTCGACTGCGTTTGGCGGCATATTCTTTGGACTGTCGTAACAGCGAGTAAAAGCGTCCTGCCGAAAAGCGATTGATAATTTGAGGCTAGGGAGACTTCCGTAGCCGCCCCGACACATGGATAATGCGAAGAATAAAGCGTTTTCTTTCGCTTCTCAAAAGCATTTCGGGGAGCGAAAGAAAAGA
>PKCQ01000481.1 GCA_002862265.1 Planctomycetaceae bacterium
CTTGCGTCAACAGGCCCGTAACCTGCTTACGGGCCGAGATTGACCGAATTTGCGTCTATGATCTCACCGATTATTATTTCGCTGGGAAAGTCCATGATGACGGTGCCGAGGTGCTGGTCGCTTGGAAATTCCTGAATCAGATGCAATGTGTACTCATTGGTCAAAGCAGCGTACCTCCGCGGGGTCAGCAACTCGGCAGGGACGGTACCGCTGCAATAGTTCAAATGCCATCCTCCTTGGTGATCCGCAACAGTAGCTTCGAACTGCTTCCGTATTAACTTTTGCTTCTCGTCTACAGATGCAGTGTAACGATCTTGCTTATTCAACATCCTCCACGGTAAGCCACCTAAACTACTGACTCGATCTACTAATACGATCTTGCCGCGGACTTCTTTCAGTGCTGGAACCTTGCTTCCTCGCCACCAAATGGCAGGTTTATTTTCGATTGCGGCCTCGAATGTTTCCCGAAAGGATCTGCTGTTTTGCCGCGGCGTCGATTCGCGTTTGATTGCCATAATGACGCATTCCAAAGGATGCTTATTTAGGAATTCTTGGCAGTCGTGGACTACACTTTCAAAAGTTAGCTTCTGGTCTACTACGCCATGATAAATGTGGAATTCATTTTTCAGATGACGGCATCGGATGTCCAGAAAACGGACTCCAGCGGCAAGCTGATCCGAAATGCTCCAGCTTTGGCACTTTGCAAACCCAAACGAGAGCCCATCAAATCGGGCTCCAGAATCATGGGTTCCAGGAATTGAGAGTTGGGCGAGCGTTAGGCTGTCTGGAAGTTTTGACATCCAGTCTTTGTAACGCGAAACGTGCGTGTCTGCAGGTTTCGCGTCGAAGGACACACCTGATGGACTGCTCGCTTCGTCTTGAGCTGAGGCTTTGATGAGGAGCAGAGTCAGAAATAGGAATGAGGAAATACGCATGTTCAACTCGGAGGCCTCGGTTCTCACGTGGCAAACTGAGCTGAATTCTACTTTATCTTGCCTCTTGAATCCTAGGGTTTGAGAAAAAGAAACGCTCAAGGCACGCATTTGGCGAGCGACTCCCGTTTGTTATGCCAACTGCCGAATTGTAAAGGTGAGACTCAACATCGAGTACCATATGCGATTCACAATTCTGAGATGGGATCATGAGTTAATTGCTATTGCCAATTAATGGTTGATTCCTAGCGTCGAAAACCAGCCTTCGCGATTTCAATTTGAAGCATTGATTACTCCGGTGTACTGTACAGCCCAGGGTCTCGAGGAGACCGACTGGCGGCAGATAGCGTTATTCTACGAGACTTCAGGAGAGGCACCCTTATCCCACTTATCAGCTCAATCACTCCGTTGCCATCGCGCAAGATAGTCGTGTCGACGGGACTCTGCGACAGATCGAGTAGGTTCGTGATCGCGGAGAACTGAAGGACCATCTACTTTATTGCACGATCGGCTACATCCAAACTCTGGCTGGAAACACATCCGCGGCAATTGACGCTTATCTGGACGTATTGCGAGGCCCGAGCGCCAAGCATCAGAAAACACTGATTTAAAAGCGACTTAGGGACATCTCACCTTCCACCGAGATCGGACGAATCAGAATTTCAATCGGTAAGCCAATGTGAAACAATGTTCGGCCATGCAAACACGTTGGGGGCTCTACAAGTTCGATGAAACCTGTGTAAACTTCAGCGATATCACTCCGCAATCTTTCACCTTTCTTTAGCCTAAGAGGCATGACATGTCACGAAATATTCTCATCATATGCGCGATGGCACTCTTGTTGACCGGATGCAACTCAGAAGAAGCGACCAACCCGAGTCCTGATGCAGGCGACAACACGACCCCAGAAACATCTTCCGGCTCGGGCTTCGCCGTCACGAGCGAAAACACAAAGGTTCTGTTCGTTGGAACTAAGAAGTCCGGTGATTCGCAAGCTGGTGGTTTCAAGGAAGTAAGTGGAACAATCGGTGTCGACGGGGACAAAATTACTTCCGTGAATGTAGTCATCCAAGTGGACTCACTTTTCTCCGACCAAGATAAGTTGACAGGGCACTTGAAAAATGAAGACTTCTTTAGCGTCAAGGAATTCCCTGAACTGACTTTTGCATCCTCAAAAGTTGAAGGTTCGGGGGAAGTCACCATCACGGGTGAACTCAACATGCACGGACAGACTGGCGAGATTTCGTTCCCTGCGACAGTTTCTGTAACCGACGGAAACGTGAAGCTGGACGCAAAATTCAAAGTCGATCGCACCAAGTTTGGCATGAACTACACCGGCCAGCCTGACAATCCGATCAACGCCGAGGTTGATATCGAGATTTTAGTCAACGCTGAATAATCCCCGCCAGTCAACACGCGAAACGGCGTAACCAATTCCATGGCTTTTGTTGTTGGAATGCTGATCAAAACCGCCGCGGTCCCCATTGTGGTTGCGGTCGTTGTGACTTGGCTTCTACACCGACTGGAGAGATTGAAGCCTCATGCGGCCACGTTAGGCGTGGCTTGCGGTTTCATTGCGGGTTGGTTTTTCCAAGAATTCTCGGTCTGGTTTCCGGTTAGATACTTGGATTGGTTTCCCGCAGCAGCGTTGATTCTAGCCTTGCTCCCGAGAGTTTCGCCTATCACCGCAGCTTGGCTTCTGGTTCCTGCATTTCCCAAAATGGTTCCACCGCGTCTCTGGGCGGTGGGATTGCTCACTGTCTCTACCTACGGCTTGGCCTGGTTCTTAAACAAAGCCACGGATAAGATCCAGCAGCGAGTGATTGTTGGCGTGTTTATGGCGACCGGCACAGCATGCTCCCTGGTGCTTTTGCAATCTTTTTCACTGAAGTTCGCTCAGATTGCAGGCTTGCTCACAGCCTCGCTAACCGCTGCGCTTCTATCTGCCAATAAACCATACGGAAATGCCAAAGGACTGCCATTCTTATTCATTGGCTTGATGTGCAACCTGATGTTCATTGGTTACGCAAATACGTCCTCCGACGTCCCGACTTGGTGCTTTGCTCTTCCTTTAGTGGCTCCGCTCGTCTTGCTCTGGAATCCAGGTTCCAAGAAACTGCAAGCGGTACGTTACGCTCTCGTCGTGACCATTTTGATGGTTGCTGTTATCCCAGCTCTGCTCGTTCATCCGCCTTGGGAAGCCGAGCACTAGCTTCTGTTGAACAATTCGGAAATCAAGTGAGTGACAAATCGCATAGCCGTCGGTTCTTTACGGCTTTTGACGTGACTAACACCGTGCCCCTCAGGAAAACTGGTTAGTGGAGTCTGGAAAACTGACAAGCCAAAGGCTGAACCCACATTGAAGGCCTAAATAAATCGATGGGGCCTCAAGGAGTTCCGCTCCTCTCAGGAATAATGACTGCGGGCAAACCACTCGATTTATACTTGGTATTAAAGTCGGCGATCGAGCCTTGGATCAGCTTGTCCAACTGCACGCGAAGTTCCTCCCATTGCTTGGATAAGTCCGCCAACCTATCCAGAGAGGCCTGAGTTGGCAGCGGAGAATTAGTATCTAGCTCGCCTGCTAGGTACAGCAACTGAGCATTGAGCCGGTTGGGGAAATTGACGACATCTTGCTGAGTCTTCTGCCGCCGCTGAATGAGTTGCGACTCCCAAGCCTTCAACTGCTCCGAGGCTGCTTGAGCAAGTTGTACCAGCTCCGTGTGTTCCTCCATATTATTGAGCAACTTGAGCTTACCAGATAGCTGAGCTTTCACCTGAGCGAATCGATTCACTTCTGAATGGAGCTCAGCAGCCATCTTGCGAATCGAATCCAAAGCCTCTTGCTGGGCTTCGTAATCCTGTTCATCCGCCTCGATGCGAGGATCTGGAACGACCAGAGCTTCGGCTTCTGGAGCTCCAAGATCCTCACTTGATGAAAGTCTTAGTGTGTACCGGCCAGAGGTGACTCGCGGGCCGTTGTGACTGCCAAGCACATAGACGTCGGGGACTCCAGGGATCGGATCCGCACGCAAGTCCCAATGAAATCGATTGAGCCCAGGCTTCGCAGGAAGAACCAATGGCTTCGAAGGCCCGCCAGCCCAGCCTGCAGCCTTCTTTGGTGCAACGGAACTAAGTGTTCGGACAATCTTCCCGTCTTCGCGAATGACTTCAAGCTGCAGCTCCATATCTTGCGTCCAGCTGCTGGGTAGGTGATAGTCAAAGATGACTCCTGGCAACGGATTCTGCCCACTAAATGGCGAAGCTGACGCCGACGTCGCAGACGAGAACTTTGTGGTCGATTTCGGAGTGAAAATCGCAAACTTATTTGGCTCTAATGCTCCGCCCGATTGCTGAATCGAACTAAGGTCGTCGAGTATCCAGAAGGCTCTGCCAGAGGTGGCAACGATCAGATCGTTGTCGCGAAAGGTCAAATCAGTAATAGGACATTTTGGAAGGTTGAGCTGAAATTCAGACCAATGCATTCCCTGATCCAGCGAAATGTATAGTCCGCCTTCCGTTCCAGCGTAAAGAACTTGTTCATTAACAGGATCTTGCCGGATAACTCGCACAAAATGTCCATCCTCGATTCCGTGGGTGATAGGGGCCCACGACTTGCCATTGTCCACAGTCTTCAGAGCCATGGGACGCAGCTCGCTAAACTTATATCGCGTGACCGCAGCGAAAGCGGTATTGGGATCGTGCGTTGAAATATCCAAGCAGTTGACGAGACACTCCTCGAGGCCGTCCGGGGTAACATCGATCCATCCTTCGCCTTCATCGTCGGTACGATGAACAAGTCCGTCATCCGTGCCGACCCATATTGTCCCAGCTGCGTGAGGAGACACTGCGATGTAGCTGATGGTGTTATAGACCTCGCCGCCTGCTGCTTCATTGGTGAACGGCTCGCTTCCGTCACCATGCTTCTCAGGTTCGTTACGAGTCAGATCGCCGCTGATTTCGGTCCAGCTATGCCCTGCATCGTCACTTCGAAAAATCACATTCGCGCCGAGATAAAGGACGTTTGGATCTTGATGCTGAGCCGCCAGCGGCCCATTCCAGTTGAACCGATACTGCTGATCTTTGGCCAGAACACCGAGATTCAAGGAAGGATACACGACGACGCTTTTCTGCTCGTCCGTCTTCAAGTCATGTCGCGTCAGCATGCCTTGAATACTTGTCCCGAAAACCTGATCAGGCTTATTTGGATCGAATGCCAAGAAAGCGCTCTCTCCACCTGCAGTCGGAAACCAATCACGTTCTGTGATACCACCAGAATTCGACTGACTTGCAATACTGACTGTGCTGTTGTCTTGCTGCCCACCATAGATTCGGTAGGGAAACTGGCGATCGGTGATAACGCGATAAAACTGGGCTGTGGGCTGATTGTTTTGCGGCGACCACGAGGCTCCACTATTAAACGTAATGCAGGCTCCTCCGTCGTTGGCCAAAATCATGTTGTTGGGATTGGTAGGATTGATCCAGAGATCGTGTTGATCGGTGTGTGGATTCGGGATCGGCTGGAAATTTTTTCCGCCATCAATGGACTTTAGGAGCGGCGCATTCAGGACATACATTTGGTCTTCATCCCGCGGATCAGCTACGACTTCGATGTAGTACCATGCTCGCGCAACCGTGACTCGCTCCGAGTTGACTTGTTGCCAGGTTTTGCCTGCGTTGTTGGAGCGAAATACACCACCGTGTTTAGCTTCGATGTTGGCGTAGACGACGTCAGGATTTGCTGGAGAAACGGTTACCGCGACTTTTCCCATCGCGTCGGGCAAGCCAGCCGACAACTTCTTCCAGGTGGTTCCACCGTCAGTGGACTTGTGAATGCCTGACCCCGAGCCGCCGCTACGAATCTTCCAAGGGAGTCGCTGGTGGTCCCAAGTTGCAGCATACAGAATCCGCGGATTGGTTCCGTCCATACTCAGATCAGCTGCACCACTGGTGTCATTCACAAACAAGACTTGTTCCCAAGAGCCACCGCCGTCGGTCGAGCGATAGATGCCGCGTTCTGCGGAAGGGCCGTACAACTCACCTTGCACAGCAACATAAACGAGTTCAGGATTTGTCGGGTGAATTCGAATTGCTGCGATGTGACGGGAGTCTTCCAAGCCGCAGTGTTCCCAAGTGCGTCCTGCATCAGTGCTCTTGTACACTCCGTCGCCATGCGAGGTCATGACTCCTCGCACCGCGTGTTCACCCATTCCGACGTAAATGACGTTTGGGTCGCTGGATGAAACTGCCAATGCACCGACCGAGCCAGTTTTGAGCTGTCCGTCTGAGATGTTGTTCCAAGTGATTCCAGCGTCAGTCGTCTTCCATACTCCGCCCCCGGTGCTTCCGAAGTA
>PKCQ01000478.1 GCA_002862265.1 Planctomycetaceae bacterium
GGATTTCGGCTCGACCAACGCTCCTCCGCCTTCGGCGTGGGCGACTCGGAAGAGAACCTGATCGTTCCCGGAAAGCCGCAGTCAAGTTTGCTGCTCCAGCGCATTACCGATGCATCCCTGGGCGAACTGATGCCATTGGATGCAAAGGCGCTCCCAGCTGATGAGGTAAAGTTGCTTTCCGACTGGATCGCTGCGGGCGCAGATTGGCCCGCTGGATTGGAGGAAGGAAAGCACTGGGCATACAAGGGACTTCAACGTCCAGAGTTGCCCGAATCGCACGGGGTTAGCAACGTGGCACTCAATCCAGTCGATCTCTTTGTGTTGCAGAAGTTGCAGTCGCAAGGGCTGGAGCTTTCTCCCCAGCTAGATCGCGCCCGATTGTTACGTCGCACCAATCTATCGCTGATCGGGCTTCCGCCTTCGCCCGAAGATTTGAATCGGTTTCTAGAAGATGAAACACCGCAAGCCTTCGAAAAAGCAGTAGATCGCCTGCTGGATTCGCAGCGATTCGGTGAACGCTGGGCCGTTCCCTGGCTAGACTTAGCCCGCTACGCCGATAGCAACGGTTTCCAGGCAGATCAGCTACGAGACAACTGGGCATATCGTGATTGGGTTATCGAAGCAATGAATGCAGATATGCCCTTCGACCAATTTGCGATCGAACAGCTTGCGGGTGATCTGCTCCCAGACGCAACACTCAGTCAGAAAATCGCGACCGGCTTTCACCGGATGACGACCTGCAATGTGGAGGCAGGAGTTGATCCTGAAGCGAATCGAGTGAATCAGATTGTCGATCGCGTGAACACTACGGCTACGGTCTTCATGGGTGCGACGCTCGAATGCGCGCAGTGCCACGATCACAAGTACGATCCATTCACTCAGAAAGACTACTACAGGATATTTGCTTACTTCAACAACACCCCATTGGAAGTCAAGAACACTTCAGGAGTGACATGGGACTTCTACGGCCCGAAAATGGATTTGCCTCTCAATGAGGAACAACAAACTGCACGCGACAAATTACTCGCAGAGAAAACCGATTTCGAGGAGCAGATCGCCAATTGGCGGCTGGATACTGAAGAGGAATTTCAGGCTTGGCTGAAACGAATAGGCAGCCATAGTGAAGCCGTCACATGGCATACGGACCTGCCCGCGGCATTCCACTCTTCAGACGATGGCAAGTTTGAGATTCAGGAAGACGCATCAGTTCTCCTAACCGGGAAAGTACCAGACAAAGTTGACTATCACTTTGAGTTCACTGGTCTGACCGGGGAAATCACTGCCGTCCGTGTCGATGCGTTGCTTGACGATTCGATTCCCGGCAGAGGCCCAGGTCGAGGCGATCCTGTCCGACGCAATATCATCTTGAGTGAAGTCGAAGTCTGGGTTGAGCAAGGCGGCGAAACACGCGGCCTCGAACTTACCTTGCCTCATGCTGATTTTTCACAGAAGAATTGGGAAGTAGCCAAAGCGATCGATGGCAAGATGAAAACGGGCTGGGCGATTTCTCCCGAGTTTGGCAAACCTCACTGGAGTGCCTTTGCACTTGCAGAGCCCGTCTCGTTCTGGCCTGAAATGCGTCTATCCGTCACGCTGAAGCAGCACTACGGGCAAGGCCGGGTGATTGGACGTCCCAAAATTTCATGGTCGCTGACTGACGCAAGCTTGCTCCAGCTTGATCCCGAGTCAGTGAAGCTCGCTAAAAAGAAGAAACGGAAAAAGAAGGAGTTTGAAAAGCTACGCGATGCGTTTAACGCCTCGAACGTCGAGTTAAAGCGGCTCGAAAAGCAGTTGGCGGCAACTGAGAAGAAGCTCGATGAGATTTCGCCAAACACGACTTTGGTAATGACCGAGCAAGAGGAAGATCGTGATAACTTCGTAATGATACGTGGTGACTTTGAGTCTCCAGGCGATGCAGTTCAAGCTGGTGTTCCAGATTTATTTAAATTGCCACCAGATATCGAGCGAACTGGTGACCGACTTGAGCTCGCACGCTGGCTGACTTCTCGAGGCAATCCATTGCTGGCTCGTGTGACTGTGAATCGCTGGTGGGGCGAGTTGTTCGGTATCGGCTTGGTGAATACCCCGGAAGACCTTGGAACACAGTCTGAGTTTCCAAGTCATCCAGCGTTGCTTGACTGGTTAGCTTGTGAACTAATCGAATCTGGCTGGTCGCGAAAACACGTTCTCAAGACGATCGTTCTGTCGAAAACTTTTCAGCAGAACGCGGCTGCGTCGCAAGCCAGTTTCGAGAGTGATCCGGACAATCGCCTCTTGGCCCGCGGTCCGCGTTTCCGATTGCCGGCCGAGGCCTTGCGAGACAACGCGCTGGCCATCAGCGGCTTATTGAGCGACCGCATGTCCGGGCCGCCGGTAATGCCCTATCAACCGGATAAGATCTGGCGCAGCGTGGGCAGGAACCAGCCGACCTGGAAATCTGCCGAATCCGAGGATCGTTTTCGTCGTGGCGTATACGTCGTTTGCAAACGCGCGGCCCCATACCCGAGTTTTATTAACTTTGACGCGCCGAATCGCGGCAGCTGTACGGTTTATCGCGATCGGACAAATACTCCGATGCAAGCCTTAACGCTGCTCAATGATCCGGCCTATGCGGAAATGGCATTGGCTTTTGCGGATCGCATTCTCTCGCAAGCGGAATTGGACGATGATGCGAGTCGGCTCGGCTTTGCCTTCCAGATTGCTGTGTCACGTGAGGCAACCAGCTTCGAGCAAAAGATCCTCGGAGCCTTGCTTCGCGAAGAGCGAGCGAAACTGACCGAAGCAGAGATCAAGCAAAGGACGAAGCTGCCTTTTGCCGCAATGAAACTAATGACCGCTGATCAGCGTGAATTGGCGGCGTGGAGCGCTGTCACCAGTGCCATCCTGAATCTTGACGAATCCATGAGCCAGTGAGCCTCGCGACCGATGAAGCAAGATAAACAGCCTAGCCTGGAACTCACGCCGTTTGCGCGCCGAACGCTGCTCCAAAGCACCGGCTTTGGCATGGGAGCATTCGCGCTTTCGCAGATGCTACAGGGCGAAACACAGACCAACGCGGCAGAGTTCACTGCAACTCACTTTCCGCCCAAAGCAAAGAGTGTGATTTACATTCACCTCGTGGGCGCGGCCTCGCACTTGGACTTGTATGACTTCAAGCCTGAACTACAAAAACGTTCCGGAGAAGACTGTCCCAAAGAACTCTTCGAATCAGGTAAGTTTGCATTTGTCCGCAACTTGCCGAAGCTTCTAGGAACGCCAACGGAGAACAAGTACGCATTTCGTCGCTGTGGGCAGTCGGGACTCGAACTTTCCAATCTTTTGCCGCATCTTCAAGGCTTGGCTGACGAGATGTGCGTAGTCAAATCCTTGCACACAGAGGAGTTCAATCATGGCCCGGCACAGATGTTCATGCTTACTGGCTTCAGTCGCTTTGGCCGTCCCAGTCTGGGTTCATGGCTCAACTACGGACTAGGAACGGAGAACCAAGACCTACCTGGCTTTGTTGTCATGATTACTGGCAATGTGCTTGGCGCTGGAAGCCCAGCCTGGAGTAGCGGCTTTCTGCCTTCGGTCTATCAAGGCGTCGAGTTTCGCAGTCAGGGCGATCCAGTCCTGTTCTTGTCCAACCCCGATGGTGTAAGCCCACAGTCGCGAAGGCGTATCATCGATGCAGTCAACGAACTGAATCGCAGCCAGCTGGCCAACATTGGCGATCCTGAAATTGCAACGCGCATCAGCCAATATGAACTGGCTTATCGGATGCAGACCAGCGTGCCCGAGCTCATAGATATTTCCAATGAGTCCAAAGCGATTCATGAAATGTATGGTACCTCACCAGGAAAAACGAAATTCTCCAACAACTGCTTGTTAGCCCGGCGATTGGTTGAACGCGGTGTGCGTTTCGTTCAGTTGTTTGATCAAGGCTGGGACACGCACGGCAATGTTTTCGAGGGTGTGGCCAATAAGGCGAAGCAAGTTGACCGCCCCATTGCTGCTCTTATTCAAGATTTGAAGCAGCGGGGGCTCTTGGATTCGACTTTGATCGTCTGCTCTGCCGAGTTTGGCAGAACTCCCTTCGGGCAAGGCGACCGCGCTAAGGCGGGACGAGACCATCACAAAGATGCCTTTAGCATGTGGATGGCCGGAGGCGGCATTCGTGGCGGCATGTCCTATGGAGAGACGGATGATATCGGCTACACCATTGCGGAAGATCCGGTTCACGTTCACGATCTTAACGCTACGATCCTACACTTGCTTGGGATTGATCACGAGCGACTAACCTTCCGCTACCAAGGTCGCCAATATCGCTTGACCGACGTCGAGGGCAAAGTCGTCCCTGCCATTCTTGCTTGACCTTCGATAGTTGGATTCGCCAGCATTTCTTGCGATATGGACTTAATGGGATTCGCCCAGAATTCACCCAGCAGTTCGCAATTAGCTGCTGAGGCTACGATCGGCGCACAGGAAATCTTGGCCTCATACTCGTCAATCGCATGATAATTGTTGGATCGTAGATTGCTGCAAAAGAAAAGAAGACCTCCACCATTGGAAAAGCCTTTCTTCAGATTGCGCATTCAGGAGACTTCGCCCAAGGGCTGCTTTCACCCAAAAGTCTGAATGCGTCGAGTCCTTCACGATCAGCCTATTGGGTGGAAGCTGGGGCTGATCATTGTTTCATGCTCGGCGAACTCTGAATCTCCGCCGCGGTTGCGTTAGCCGCGGTTACTAGCGAGTGGACCGTCGCGTCAGCGATTTAGCTATGTTCTGCTAGCTTGAAACTCCAACTAGCCCTGGGAGTTGTTTTTATCTTGTAAGCGGCGTGCTAGACTGCTGGTGTGAATGAAATCGGAGGCGCCTCAATGCGAAGTTTGCAAACCTTCTCACATTGACGTTTATTCTCAGCTCAGCACCCGTTGTTCAGGCCCAAGAAGCTGGGGATAAGCCGGAGGAGCTACTGCAAAAGTGCGCATGGATTGCAGGCGTTTGGTCAGGTGAGGCGTTGGGTGGTCAGTTTGAGGAAACTTGGAATCGGCTAAGCGGTTCGAGCATGATGGGCATGTTCAAACTCGTGTGGGAAGGCAAAGTTGCTCTCTACGAGCTTCTTACCATCGTCGCTAAAGATGACAGCCTCGTTCTCAGATTGAAGCACCTCGATGGATCGCTGAAGGGCTGGGAGGAGAAAGACGAATCGCAAGAGTTTCTTTTCAATTGCAAGAGAGCGCAACGTGGGGCAAACAAGCCGAACGAACGCGACGGCAAGGATGGAGAAGACGGTGGTGAAGGTGAAGATCGAGAAGACGGTGCCGATAGACAAGACGCCAAGTCAGAAAGTCGATGAGTGCAATGAGTCTACGATCCGCAACATCACTCATTTTGCTTCTATGCCTGATTCCTGGCTGCGGGAGCAATAGTGAATTCCCCTCGCGGCCAATCACCATAATTTGCCCGTGGTCGGCTGGTGGGGGAACCGATATAGTCTCGCGGCAAATGGCTTTCCAGCTCGAAGCGGAGCTCGGCGTACCGGTCAGTGTGATCAATGCGACTGGAGGAAAAGGTGTCACTGGACACAACCGAGGACTAACCGCGAGCCCCGATGGTTACACGCTGACCATGATGACCTTTGAGCTCAACACGATGCACTGGATGGGCCTGACGGAGCTAACCTACCGGGATTGCAGGCCGCTCTTGTCCCTCAACGAAGACTATGCAGCATTACTCGTCGCCCAGGATTCTCCTTGGCAGAGTCTCGCAAATGTGCTGAAAGCGATTCGAGAGAACCGCGGTGGGCTGACGGCTTCTGGAACCGCATCGGGCGGGGCATGGCATTTGGCCCTAGCTGGCTGGCTTATTGATGCGAGACTCGAGGCAGATGATGTGATATGGGTGCCCAGCGCCGGTTCGAGCCCTTCATTGCAGCAGCTATTGAGTGGCGGTGTCGACATGGTCTGTTGTAGCTTGCCGGAAGCTCGAGCACTCATCGAGGCTGGCCAAGTGCGTGCATTGGGCGTAATGTCGGAGAAACCTGCGTTGGGGTTTGAAAAAGTGCCCACATTCGCCGAGCAAGGAAGCAGCTGGACTTTGGGGGGCTGGCGTGGCCTGGCAGTTCCCATGAAAACGCCCGAGCCAGTGGTTGAACAATTAGCATCCGCCATAGGAAGAATCGTGAGTCGGCCAGTTGATGAAGAAGGCAGTTTTGCGAACTTCATGCAAGCACAGAAGTTCGACGCAACTTGGCGTACGCCAGAGAACTTCAAAAAGTTCCTTCCTGGCCCCAACCCCTG
>PKCQ01000412.1 GCA_002862265.1 Planctomycetaceae bacterium
TGTTCAGCTCCTCGTCCCACGAATCTCTCCCGACGAGACTTCCGCTCAAGGTGAACTCGGAACTGCTTGGAGCCGAATCATCGACTTGGAATCGCGGCACGCTCCGCAAGTTCTCGTTAACCTTCGGAGGTGCAGGGCTCAAGTACTTACCTGGATTGAGCACACCTTCGGGATCGAAAACTCTTTTCACTTTGCGGCTCAGCTCCAGGCGCGGGCCGAGTTGCTTTTCGGCAAATCCAGCGCGACTCAGCCCCATCGCATGCTCGCCCGAGATACAGCCCCCGAACTCAAACACTTTCTCGTACAGAGCTTCGCACAACCGCCCTACACGTAGTTGATCGGCAGGATTGGCCAAGTCCATAAAGGGTCTCAAGTCCACTTGACCATGCAGCGCATGAGCAAACACGGTCGTCGTGACGCGTTCTCGCTTCAAGATATTTTGCACTTCCCGCAAAAACTCGGGTAGCCTCTTGGGCGGTACCGAAAGATCTTCGACAAAGGGCAGAGGGCGCTGACTGCCTTTGAGACGGTAGAGGCGCGGTATGACACGGCGAGCCAATCGCCACAGCAAGTTTCGTTCGGTGCGGTCAGTGGTGAGGCGATACGAGACAACCGATTTGCCGCGACGTTGGACCCGTTTCAAGATCCCGGTAAGACCTTGCCGCACAGACTGTGCATCTTCGCCTTGCAGCTCGAGCAGCAGCATGGCTTCAGCACCACGGGGTACGATCGATTCGTAAATTGGTTCCGTCTCACGAGCAATTTCTAAGAGCCGGCGATCCATTAAATCGCAAGCGGCAACTTCTTCTTTTCCGATGTCAAGCGCTGCCCTGGCGGCCGTTTCCAAACGAGAAAAGAACAGCAGCATGACCCCCCGCACTCGTGGGATGGGTTCTAATCGCAGCGTGGCTTCGGTTATAAACGCGAGCGAACCTTCCGAGCCGCAGAGCAGTCTGGCCAAGTTCACTTGATCGCCATCTAGCACTTCTTCGAACCTGTAACCGCAGCCGCGTGCAACGGCCGCCCAAGGTGGCCTGATCAGCAATGCTGAGTTTTGTTGCAACAACAATCCGGTTCGATAAGCCAAGCTGGAGACAGTGTCGCCTTTGGTGTCGGAATTCGCCCAGTGATGCCTTCCAAGCTCGACAACCTGGCCATCCGCCAGAACGACTTGCAATGACTCCACGCAAGCTCCCGCCGAACCGTAGCGAGGGAAGTGGCTGCCAGCAGCGTCAATTGCCAACATGCTTCCAATGGACGATACACTACGAGTCGCAGGATCGGGACCGAAGAGCAAATCGTGTTGTCCAAGCGTGCGATTCAGATCCGCTTGAACAACACCGCTTTGTACCCGTACCATTAAATCAGCGGGACGTTTCACTCGCGTCATGTAGCGTGAAAAGTCGACAACGACTCCGCGGCCAAGGCTCTGTCCCGCCAGCCCGCTGCCTCCGCCACGAGCAAACACTTGAAGCTCGTTTTCACTGCAGTAGCGAAGCAGTTCCGACACGTCCTCAGTGTTGCGGGGTCGCACAACGCCTAATGGACGCATCTCATAGACGCTCGCGTCACTTGCGTAGACCTGAGAAAACAGCGGATCGCAATGAACGTCGCCGCTCAGCAAGCCGCGCAGATCGGCTTCGATGCGAGTCTGTTCTGGATCCATTTCATTTTTCCCAGCTAGAACAATTGCTGCCGAATCTGCAGCTGTTCAGCTACTCGCCTTCACTGCCAAGTTCAGCCAACATCTCGCTCATCTCACCAGCAGCGTGCATATCTCCTTGTGTGCGAGCAATTTCGATTCCTTCTCGAAGAAACCGTCGCGATTCGTTGACCTGATCGTTGTCAGCCAAGATCTGAGCACTTCGAAAGAAAGCAGGTACATGAGGTGGTTTCTCATTTGCGAGAGTGGAGAAGAGCTCCAGTGCCTCCTCGAATTCTCCTGCTGAGCTCATCTCCATTGCTAAGGAATAACGGAGAAAGACGTCTTGCGGTTCGTCCTTCAGCATGTCTTCTATTTTTTCGCGTCGACTCATGATGCAACTAAAGAAAAAGAAAGTGAGTTATGACAGCAACAAAATCCAGCTTGCAGTGACGCGCCGCGAAACGACAGTCTGCCGCGGAACAACGCCCCCGTTCCAAAGTTAAAGCCGCCGAGTATCTCGAAAAATCAAGCGTTCAGCGATAAGATTTCCCACAGCCGGGTTTAATCACTCACTTATGCTACGCGTGCGTAAGGCTCGAGTACACCAGCAATATGCAACTGCGCTAAATGAAAATGGCGAATTGCCAACAAGCGAGAAGAAGGGGTAGAGAAGAAGGAGTACTAGCCTGCAGACGATTTTTCGGATCTCGAAGAGTTTTGCCACCGCTGAGCAGCTGGCTCCCTTACAATCCTACCGAAATGCCTCCGCTCCCCAAAATTATCGTTGTAGCGGTCGCAAACGCATTTTCCAATACAAGGAGAGGCTGCGAAATTGATCGTAGGCCTCAGAACTTTCACTTTACCACTGGAGTCAATCGTGCAACTACGATTTCACGTCTCTTCTATCTTGACGGTAGCACTTGCTGCCGCCATCTGCTGCCCAGCGCCACGAGCCCAAGCAGACGATGAGCTTCTGACTATCGGTTCCAAGGCACCAGGCCTGGATATCGAACACTGGGTCAGCGATGGAAATGGCAAGTTCAAGCCCGTAAAGGAATTTGAAAAGGGCAAGGTTTATGTAGTCGAATTCTGGGCGACTTGGTGCGGACCTTGCATCGGCAGCATGCCTCACCTGGCGGAAACCCAAAAAAGCTACGCGAAGCGTGGTGTGCAATTGATCAGCGTTTCCGACGAAGAGTTGGACACTGTAACAAAGTTCCTCGAGCGTCCTTTCGAAACTGACGAGGAGAAGGGCCCAAGCACTTACGGCGAGCTGACTAGTGCCTACTGCCTGACCACCGATCCTGATCGCGGAACTTACGAAGACTATATGGTTGCCGCTCAGCAAAACGGCATTCCAACCTGCTTTATCGTTGGCAAAGATGGAAAAATCGATTGGATTGGCCACCCGATGGAAATGGACAAACCACTCGAAGCGGTCGTTACAGACAAGTGGGATCGCGATGCCTTCAAGAAAGAAATGAAGGCAAAGCAAGAGGCCCAGAAGGCAATGACAGAAATCTTCGCGCTGCTCAACAAGGGTGACATGGACGAAGCGCTCAAGAAGATTGATGCCGTCTTGGAACAGACCAACGATATGCAATTGGGCATGATCAAGGTTCAAGTTTTGGTCCAGCAGCAGAAGACAGAAGAGGCACAAAAGCAGTTGGCCTCTGTTTTCGAAGGCATCAAAGAGCCTGTGATGACCAATCAAATCGCATGGAGCATCTACCAAGCTACCGTTGGTGGTCAAATTAAAGGCAACGAACTCATGAAAACTGCCTTAGCGGCGAGCAAGAAAGCAGTCGCAACCTACAAGAAGCCTAACGCTGAAAAAGCCGCTTTGGTCGACACCGTGGCACGCATTCAACATGAGCTTGGCAACACAGAAGAAGCCATCAAGCTGATGAAAGAAGCGATCGAACACGCTGACGCACGCTCGAAGAAGGACATGGAGGAGTTCTTGAAAGAGATCTCTGTAGACGAGTAAAGTTGCAACGCAACGCGACTCGACTAGTTCGAAGCCCAATAGAATAAAAATCGAGACACCCGAGAGTTAGCCCCCCAGCAGAACTCTCGGGTTTTTTCGTCCCGAATTTTTTTTTAGCCCAACCTAGCGGCGTGGAGAGTTGCCAGCTGGTGGACTTGCTACTCGTGTTCTGGTCTTCAAATACTGCGTCGATTCTTCTTGCACCAAGCGGATCGCCTCATCGTCACTTTTCACTTCTGCACGGAAGCGATGGATGCCTGCGTCGTCTGCCGACGCGAAGATGCGAAGCGTGACCTTCTTTCCTGGACCGACGCTGGCGATCGGATCAAAGAAAACTTGGCCAGGTACGAGTCGGTATTGATGGCCGACTGCTCGGATTGGCTCGACTCCCTTGGAGAACTGTGCCACGACTCGAACGTTGTTCGCTGCCTTCGACCCGCGATTGATCAGCTCCAATTCGTAGATTACTTCTGCCCCGACCGGTGCGGGTGCAGTCGGATCACTGACAAGTAATTTGAGATCGGCAATGGACCGCACAACCGTCGTCGCCGTCGCAGAAACGACTTGCTCATCATCACCTTTGCATTCAAACGCAACCCGATGCTCGCCTTCGCTGTTTAAGCTTAGCTGGAAGTGGTACTCGCGGCCTTCGCTTGGCGCGATTGGATCAACACTCCAGGTCAACTTGTTGCCATCGAGCTTGGCCGAGTACGGGAGGCTAGTTGGCTTTGTGCCTTCGGGCAGTTGCAAGACCGCTATAGTACGTTTAGTCACAGCATCACCGCGGTTACTTAGATTCACACAATAGTTCACTGCATTCCCGTGATAAACGAGCTCTGGGGCCACCAAGCTTGCCTGTAGATCTTGCCGTCGGACGAGGACCCGAGTTTGCCCCATCGCCTTCAAACCATTGCTGGCAGAGGCCAGAGCATCCAGTCGGATTCCGCCCCTTTGCTCGAGCACCAAGTCGTACTCAAGGATTTCTTCTTTCCCCGGTTCGATACGATCGATATCAGTCTGCTGTGGACCCATCTTCGGAATCGAAAGCTGGAACTTCACGTCGCGTGCAGCAGCCTTGCCTTCATTGACGATCCGAATGCGATAGGTATTGGTCTTTCCATAAATCACATCTTGGGGGCCATCGATTGCGACTCGCAGTGCTGGTGCAATCACAGAAACCTTAGCTTGCTGTGAAATCGGAATGAGCGTCCAATCCAAGCCGATGGCGAAGTCAGCGTCCTTGCGGCTTGTCAGATTCACGCTGGCTTTCACGTGCTCGCCAGCCGAAAGTTTTTCAATTCCCCAGGTGACAAGTGTTGCTCCATCCGGAGCTTTTTCGATATTGAAGAGATTCTTGTCAGCTTGGACTTGGACACCTTCGGGAACTTCTAGACGCAACGCCAACCCGTTCAGGTCGACAGTGTCGCGATTGATCGCCACGATCTCGTAAACGCTAGGTGTCGCCACAGCGATCGTCTCTGGCCCGTTGACCTGTACTTGAACTCCGGGCGAATGCATGTTCATACGCTGCACAGAAGCCACGTCGAAAGCCTTACTCTTGTTATTCAAGGTACCAAACGGCCGCGCCTCAGGCACATCCTTTTGTTTTCCCTCTTCAGCCTTCGTCGGTAGGATACTACTTTTGTTAACCGGCGGCTGAACTCGAGGTACAGCGACGCTATCAGCAGATAGTGCCTCAGGTGCTTCTACCCTGGCAGGAGAATTGGCTATCGCAGGCTTTGGCAACATGGGCGTCGGAAGTGGTTCGAGCTTTTCAGTCCGCAGAGCACCTGTGGATGCGTCGCTAGGCTCTAGTACCGGAGCAGGCTTGGGTGGCATCTGAATCAAGGGGTCTGGCTGCGAGCTCGGCAACTCCTCTAGCCTGGGAAGCTTTGGAGCTGTTGGAGAAGAATTGACTGACTGCAAGTTCGGGTCAATATCCGTGCTCGCCTTCGGTAACTCAGGCAGCTCAGGAAGTTCATTGGCTTTCGCTGGAATCGGCACTTCGGAGTTCGGTGAAGCAGGTAGTTTCGGCGAAGTCGCGGGCAACTCTGGTTGCGATGGATTCTTCGACGTGGAAAGCTCTTCTTGCCCGGGAGTAGTAGGCTTGAGCTCGGTCACTGCTTCTTGTTCTGATGCCGTGATCGTCGGTACTTCTGGTGTCGGCAGCGGTAAAACGCTCTTAGTTCCCTCAGTTTTCGGCAGCTCACTTCTCGTCTTCGAAGGAATGGGAGCACGTGGCATTGAGACGCTTGTCTCGGCCGTAGGCAATGGCAAGTCAGGAATACTTGCGTTGCCGCGAACTGCCTTTGTGTCTGCAGGTCTAGGTTGAGCTCGCTGAACTGGTCTTTGCAGCTGACTTGTAATAAATTGCCCCTTCACTGCGGCATTCGCATTCTGCTTTGCAGCATCATCGACGCTCGGCGCGGCAACCAGCTTAGCTGGGCCGTCCAAGTTAGCCTGCTCTGAAACGAGAGAGCTAGCTTCGGTCGGCTCAGTCTTTGCAACCTGGTCAAAATCGAAGACGGATTGACTTGTGCCATGGTTACTCTGGACTTGTGGCACGCGTTCGGCCGATTCCGCTGGAGGCAGAGTCTTGTCCGTACGGGCTAAGTTCCGAGGGGTCGCAAG
>PKCQ01000269.1 GCA_002862265.1 Planctomycetaceae bacterium
GCTTAGTTCTCTGCCTTCGCGTTTCCATTGTTCCCGGCATTGCTGAACGATCCACAAGCCTGCAATGTTCTTCAGCAGACGCACGCTGCCTTGCACGCCGCCTTCGTTTGTAAAATTGAATTTCTGACAATCGTCGCTCAGGATCGGCTTAGGAATCTCTGTGCCCATCAGCGACCAAGTTCCACAGCTGATGTAGCACCAGTCAGGCTCAGCCGGTGCGAAAGAACTTGCCGGTACAGCCAACACGGCGGAACCAGTGTCATGGGTGGCGGGTAAGATGACCTGGACTCCCTTGCCAAGTCGTGTTCGATTGCGAACTGCATCGGTCAAGGAGCCAAGATTGGCCCCAGGTTGCACCGGTTCGGAAAACAAATGCGACGGGATTTCAAACGCATCCATCACCGGTTCGGCCCACTTGCATGTGCTGGGATTTAGCAGCTGCGTCGTCGAGGCGTTGGTAAACTCATTGACTTTCTCACCCGACAATTGCCAGTGCAAGTAGTCTGGCACCATCAGAAAACGTTCGGCAATATCTAGGATTGGTGACTTTTCCAATCGCATGGCGAGGAGTTGATAAGCCGAGTTGATCTCCATGAACTGCAGACCGGTGTGAGCGAAAATCTTGCTGCGTGGCATCCTTTCAAAGCCCTTGTCGAGCATTCCTCGAATTCTTGCGTCGCGGTAGCAGAAGCACGGCCCAGCTTGATCATCGTTGCGGTCGAGCAGGACGTAGTCGACGCCCCAGGTATCAGCACCAACAGAAGCGATTTGATCTCCGTACTTGGTGCCGGCAGCGCCAAGGCCTTCCATGATGTTTTCCCATTGGCCGAGCAGGTTCCAAACGAGTCGTTTTCCGAGTGGGACTGGGCCGTTAGTCAAGCGATGGAGTTCGTCGAGCGCGATGCCATCGTCCGTGATGCGACCGCCAAGCACTCGGCCTCCCGAGGCACCGAGATCGATCGCCAAGTGCACAGGTTGGTTGCTTCCACTCATATTTGGACGGCTTTCTTCGGGAAAGAGGACAGGGGGTAGAAAATGGTACCAGATTGCGACTTCGTGTAGCTGCTGAGTTTGCTCAAATCAGTTGCTTCGCATATTCTTTTAAATATCTAGCGACCCTTTTTGCTCAAGATCTTAGCGTGGCGGCAGCACTTCAACCAAACGATATGAAAACCGCCCGAGCGGTTGATGGTCCGCGCGGACCTGAGCAAGATTGGTTGTCGATCATGGCAGGCAAAACGGTCATTGGTCTTGCTAGGTTTTTCAGCGGCTACACGGTTCGCTGGGTCGATTGCCAACCAGAGACTTGCCAGCGAGTCTACTTCGCAAACCACACCAGTCATTTGGACGCCGTAGTTCTCTGGTCGGCCTTGCCACCCGAAATCCGTAATCTCACGCGCCCGGTGGCAGCGAAAGATTACTGGGCAAAGTCGCGATTCAAGCGCCTCCTGGCTCGATCGTTTAACGCGATGTTGATTGATCGGAAAGAGATCAAGGTGCACCAGAGCCCCGTGGATTTGATGATTCGCGAGATCGGCGACACTTATTCTCTAATCGTTTTCCCAGAAGGTAGTCGCAGCGACGACGGGAAACTCAACGAATTCAAAAGCGGCATTTACCACCTTGCCAAGAAGCGTCCCGACCTGGAGTTGGTTCCCGTTTACATGGAGAATTTGAATCGGATTTTGCCTAAGGGCGAGGTGGTTCCAATCCCCCTGTTGAGCAGCATTCACATTGGCGCGCCGATCTGGTTGGAAGCAGGTGAGCCCAAAGCCGATTTTCTTGTCCGTGCTCGGAATGCGGTCGCAGCCCTGAAACAAGAGAACGAAGAGTAGTTCAAAGACGCTGCAGTATCAATTTTCGCTTTACAGTGTTACCTTGGGGACGGTTTCTGTCCCTCTGTGCCCTTCTTCTCGTTTGCTCATGATCCGTCACTTGCCGCTCGGCTCGCGTTCGCCTGCAGTTTTACTCGCGTGTATCCTTCTGTTTTGCGATCTTGCAGTTCCACTGTCGGCACGAGGACCCGCACAAGAACCTGCGGACCAGCAGGCGAACTCTACGGCGGAAAAAAATCAATCACCGGCACTGGAGGCAGACGAATCTACTGAAACAGATCCAGCTGTCCAGGTTACTGATCACTTGCATCCAGACGAGGAAACTGAACCGTTTTTTAAGAGTGATGCGGTAATCTTTGGCATCTTAATGCTGATTCTCGGCTTCGTATTTTGGAGCAGTAACAGTGAGGTTTCGGCCTTTAAGAAGTTCTACAGGTTCGTTCCAATGCTACTGATGTGCTATTTCTTGCCATCGCTCCTAACACTTTTTGGTCTGGTCAACGCAGAAGAATCGAAACTCTATTACGTCGCAACGCGATATCTTCTGCCAGCTTGTCTAGTACTACTCACCCTGAGCATCGATTTGAAGGAAGTCTTCAAACTTGGCCCCAAAGCTTTGATCATGTTCCTGACGGGCACAGCTGGAGTAGTTTTGGGTGGGCCGCTTGCCGTAGTGATCGTGGCTACCCTTGCACCTGATATTATCGGCGTTGATGGGCCAGCAGCGGTGTGGCGCGGCCTGAGCACGGTAGCTGGTAGTTGGATTGGTGGTGGTGCAAACCAAGCCGCGATGCAAGTTGTGTTCATGTCGCCACCGGAGGGCACGACGGGGGAGTTAAAGCGAGAGCTCTCAGATCTCTACAGCGTGATGGTTGCGGTCGATGTTCTCGTAGCGGAAGCCTGGATGGTGTTCTTGCTTTTCGGTGTTGGCAAGGCAAAAGAAATTGATCGCTTCTTCAAAGCGGATTCTTCAGCAATTGAAAGCCTGAAGAGAAAAATGGAGGACTTTAGTGCCACGGTGACTCGAGTACCGTCATCGAAAGATTTGATGCTGATTGCCGCTATCGGCTTTGGTGCTACAGCTTTTGCTCATTTCTTCGGTGGTCAGCTTGCGGCAACAGTCGAGCAGGTCATCGTTTCAAATCCTGTCGAAGGTTTCGCTGGGGTGGAAGTGACGGCTAAGGATTCTCAGTTTGGCTATCTCAAAGATCTTGGGCTAACAAGTTCCTTCTTCTGGCTCATCGTTTTGTCTACGACCGTTGGAGTGGCTCTTTCCTTTACGCCACTACGGAACTTAGAGGGAGCGGGGGCATCCAAGGTCGGGACCGTGTTCATTTTCATTTTGGTTGCGGTTATTGGCATGGGGATGAACATCCGAGCCGTTTTCGACTACCCAGGGTTTTTCTTGGTTGGCGGAGTCTGGATGGCGTTCCATGTAGCTTTGCTCTTCCTCGTTGGATGGCTAATTCAAGCGCCTTACTTCTTTTTGGCTGTCGGCAGCAAGGCAAATATTGGCGGGGCAGCTAGTGCCCCAGTTGTCGCAGCCGCCTTTCATCCCGCGCTAGCTCCGGTCGGAGTATTGCTCGCAGTGCTGGGGTATGCTCTCGGGACATACGGCGCAATGATTTGCTCCTGGATGATGCAAGCTGCAACTCCAGGATAACCTCCCTTTCACGTTCTATGTTTAACGTCTCGGAGCTAACGCTGCTCACCAAGCTTCGCCTCGGTCGCCGCGCCGTTGGTCGTGAGAATCTGAGTATTCGTCGTCGCGTTACCGAATCGCTTAAAGTCCTTGAAGGTCCAGACTACCTCCTTCTTGCGATTCACTTCGACAACTTGCGGATTGGCCTCGGTCGCATGACAGTTCCCAATGACGATGTTGCCGCTGGGCAATTCCTGGAGCGTTGTCACCCAAGCTAGTTGGATGTTAGGCAGATCGTTTTGATCGAGTTTCCAAACTACTTTCTTTTCGGGCGTTACCTCGATAATGCTATGCCCATTTCCAGTGCCAATCAGCGTATTACCATTGGCTAGGCGGAGCGCAGAGTAAGCCTTGTTGCCGAATGCCGTCAGTCCATGGCCCCGTGCTGGCGACCTGCCAAACATCGGGACTTCGAAGTCCCATACGATCTCGCCTTCACGCGAATACTCACAAACTCTTCCGTCAGATTCGTGGCAAACTAGATAGTTGCCGCTTGCGAGCTGTCGGACGAGTCGTGTGTCGGTGTGCGCGTTTGGCGTAGTGACTCGCAATGCAATTTCATGAACCGCCTCGCCTGCTTTGTCTACTTCGATAATCTTCGTTGCGCCGCTCACTGCGATCATGGTATTGCCGTTCGGCAAACGCTGAAAAGCATGCACTTCGACGCGTTTCACGGAATCGCTGAGATGCTGTTTTGCATCATATTTCCATACAACCTCATCGGTCTTGGGGTTTACCTCGACGATATCTGTCCAACTCGTTTGGAACAACACATTGCCACTTTCAAGCATGTGGAGATCGTGCAGCGGCCCGATCTTGTATGCCCAAACTGTCTTCCCGTCCTCATCGATGATCGCGATTCGGTTCTTTGAAGAATCTGCGATCAGAAAGCTGTGCTCGGGCGATTCGGCAAATGACGTTGAAACGGCGAGTAAGGCCAAGAGCGTGAGTGTCAACATTCGAAGCATGATAGGATTCCTGTTGGTGAGCGAGGTGAGGAAGGTCGGCCGAGATTTTACATTGCTTTTACATACTGTTTGCAATTTCAAGAAATTTTTCACGCGGAGAAAGCGTTTAATCTCAGGTATCTATCAGCCTACGTTTGTCAGCGACTGCTGCGAGTTATTAGGAAAGAAGTAAACCGGGCTGGTTTCACTGTTGGGCCAACGGGCCAGAGGAGTTTCGAGATGAGGTTTTGTTGTATCGCTCTAGTACTGTTTGGTGGCCTGAACATCGGCAGCAAACAGACTGCCGAGGCGGAGCAGGTGAAGTTGGATGTTGCGATGGGCTATCCCACCATGTACATCGCCCAAGAAGGGAAAAAAGGCACGAATCACGTTCGTATTGCGCTGACTGGTTTTGAAATGCCAGCCGCAGAAGAGCGACTGCCGATCAACGTGGCCATTGTGATCGATAAGTCAGGCTCGATGCAGGGTGACAAAATTGCACAGGCTCGAGTTGCCGCACTGCAGGCAATTGACCGCTTGCGTGACGACGATATCGTCTCGATTGTGACTTACGATTCGACCGTCGATGTCCTGGTTCCAGCTACCAAGGCATCAGACCGAAGTGAGATCAAAAAGAAGATTCGCAGTATTTCACCTGGCGGCAACACTGCTCTGTTTGCCGGAGTCAGCAAGGGGGCCGCTGAGACACGTAAGTTCTTGGACGATAACCGGGTCAACCGGGTCATTCTTTTGTCGGATGGCTTGGCAAATGTCGGACCGTCGAGCCCAAGCGAGTTGCGGCAACTGGGTGCTTCGCTGATCAAAGAAGGAATCAGTGTCTCTACGATGGGACTCGGCCTGGGCTACAACGAAGATTTGCTCAGCGGCTTGGCACTTTCCAGCAGCGGCAACCACGTTTTCATCGAAGATGCTCAAAACCTAGTCGGCGTGTTCCAGAATGAATTCGACGACGTTATGAGTGTGGTGGCTCAAAAACTACGCATCAACGCCAAACTCTCGGAAGGAATTCGTCCAGTAAAAGTTCTGAACTACCCAGCCGACATCACGGGTCAAAAGGTCTCGATCGACCTCGGGCAACTCTACGCCCGTCAAGAACGCTACTTCGTCTTGGAAGTCGAAATCCCGTTCGGGGAAAACGAAGGTACTACACCTATCGCAGATGTAAATCTCGAGTACATCAACATGCTTACCGAGACCAAGGACAAGCTTTCCAGTGCAGTCGAGGTCAAGTTCTCGAATGACGAGAAACTTGCTCAACAGAGCATTTCCAACGATGTAATGTCTTGTGTCGTCACGCAGATTGCCAACTGCAACAACGCCGATGCAACTCGGTGGCGCGACGAAGGTAACGTTGAGAAGGCCAAGGAAACGCTGCTTGGCAACTCTTTCTATCTGAAGCGATACGCTAATCTGCTGAAATCCGAGAAACTTGAGGAGCTGAGTCGACTCAACGAATCGCAATCCAATATGCTTGACGATAAGGATTGGAACCTGAACCGAAAAGTAATGCGAGGCCTGCAATACCAGCAGCTCAGTCAACAACGGTTCGACGGTGGCAAGAAGCAAGAGTCGAAGCCAAGTAAGCCCAAGCCCAAGCCCGAGGCGAAAAAGAGCAAGTCAAAGAATCGATAGCTCAACCGGACGTTGAACCATGAACATGAAGGCTTCGGGCTCCTCCGGAGCCTTTTTCGCTGCGCGAATGACTTTGCACAGGTCAATGACTGAGCGCAGCCTTCTGCTTCTCTTCATCTGAA
>PKCQ01000038.1 GCA_002862265.1 Planctomycetaceae bacterium
CTACAAACACAATTCGGGAAGCGTTTCCCCAACGATTGAGCAGATTATTCGCACCATCACAAACTGCAGCGCTGATGGGCTCGGCACGAAGGGCGATCGAAAGGTAGTATCAGCCAAGTTGATAGAACGCCTGCGGTCAGAAGGTATCAAAGAGTTCCACGTTTGGACGGTCGACGGTCCGCAGGACGCGAAGTATTTTCAGGCTCTGGGAGCCATCGGCATCACGACGAATCAACCAGGAAAAATCAAGCAAAGTCTAGGCCTGTAGGGATCTGAATCAGTGCCGCCCAAACCAACACCACCCAAAACTACTATTCCAGAGCCAATCATTATTTGAACCTACGCCGTCCAACACGGGTATCGACACGCTCGCCTTCCGAGCGGGCCGACAGGGGTCTGCTTCTAAGTTCTCACGCTAATCTTCCGGAACCTACTCGGCGAGAAAATTGTACTTTTCGTCTAGCAACGGTTAGAATGCAAGCCCAATCTCCCTCTAATAGAGAGTGCCTCACCATGCTTGGCGCCCAAGCGGAATCGCAAACAGAGACTACTCAACTCAGCGACGAACAACTGCTGGCTCGTTTCGTCAACGCTGGGGACCGCGGAAGTTTCGAATGTTTGGTACGTCGCTACCAAGTCGAGATTTACAATTACTTGCGTCGATATCTCGGAAGTGAGAGCGGAGCTGAAGATGCGTTTCAGCTTACATTTGTCAGGGTTTATCAGAAAGCTGAGTCCTTCGACCTAACGCGTCGGTTTAGACCTTGGCTGTACAGCGTGGCAACGAATCAAGCCATCGATATGCAGCGGCGAGACAAACGGCGTTCGCACCAAAGTCTGGACGTCACCTCGGACCAATCGGAATCTCGGGGTACCACGCAAGCCTCAGCGATTCCGGATCACCGGCAACCAGAAGAAGATCCGTTGGTTACAGCGGAATTTCAAGAACGGATGAGAGCTGCTGTTACTCAGATCGGGGAACCCGGTCGAAGCGCACTCGAATTGATTTACCTTCAAGGACTTCCCTACAAAGAAGCCGCTGAAATACTTGACGTTCCTGTTGGTACTGTAAAAAGTCGAGTTCATGCCGCAATTCGAAAACTTTCAACCCTTTGGCAGCGTACCACCAGCTAACCAGCGTTTGCCAACTTCCAGCACTTCTGCCACCTTTCTCTCCGACCATGCAAGCAAACTTCTCGGATGACGAGCTAATTGCGTATCTGCTGGGAGATGCAGATCCGAAACGACGTTTGGAGCTAGAAACCTGCCTAGAGACCGATCCGGAACTCTTGTTCCGCCTTCAGCAACTTCGCGTTGCGCTTGGACATCTTGATTCGCTTCGCGGCATGTATGAGCCACCGGCCGACCTCGTTTCCAACACTTTGGAGCGTATTGAATCTGGGGAAAAAGTGCAGCTGAACCAAGCTGTTCCGGCTGAAGGCTTTGATGAACTCAGCAACCACCAGAGCCGCGTCGACTCTCTAGTCCTCGGCCTAAGCCTGGCACTGATCTGCTGTATGATCCTGCCTGCAGTAGTTACTGCTAGATTTGTTGCACGCAAAAACCAGTGCGCACACAACATGGCCGGTACGGGTAATCAGCTAGTCGCTTTTAGCATGAGTGACCCGAACGGTCGTTTTCCTTACGTTGGTGACGACCCGTACACTTCTTTCGCTGGGATCTTCCCGGTTCACTTAATCGATCGAGGCTTCTCGATTGACACCCGCCAACTGCATTGTCCCAGCATTAGCCCAGTGAATTATGGCACGCCGGTCGCCTGCAAAAACATTCCAAGCTTGGCAAAACTTCGCGAGCTGTCTCCAGCCGAACTTGCCGATCTGCAGCATTTCCTCGGTGGCAACTATGCGTATAACGTTGGAGTGCTCGACGAAACCGGCGTTCGTGTCGCTCCCAAATGCGAGGGGCGATCAAACTTTGCGATTCTTGCCGATGCTCCTAACTTCGTAAAACAAGGTGAGCAGTTCCTGGCACATGACGGCCGTGGTATCAACATCCTCTATGAAGACGGCCACGTCGCGTTTCTGTGTCTACCGAACTCAGATCAACTCCCCACAGATTTGCATGATCATCCGTTTCGAAACATGAATGGTGTCCACGCTCCTGGGCTCCACCACTCCGATTCAGTTCTAGCTCCCAGCAGCTTCTCCCCTCTGCAAGAGTTTATCCCCTCGAGCCCATCCGACGATTGGGATTGAACTTGGTACTCAGGTCGGAGGCCGAAGTTGACACTGCCGGCATTCCGAGCCACGGATATTGGGACATTAGACCATCTCACCGGCCTTCTCTATTCGCTCGCTCTTCGCGCTAAATCGCACAAGCTTAAACACACAGGTTACGAGAGTGACAGAGATCAGCGTGGTGCCAACCACGCCCGTGCCAATAGCAACCGTCAACGGGCGCTCAAAGCCACCTCCGCAAAGAAGCAAGAGTAAGAACCCGAAAACCGTGGTTCCAGTTGTCGCCAGCACGTGACGAGTGACTTCGATCACGTTGCCGACTGTTGCAACCCAATCCCCAGCCATGACTCGGGGGTTCTCCTTCAAGGCAGAGACGACCACGATAGGATCATTGATTGCGATTCCAATTAGCCCCATAGTGCCAACAATCGCCATGAATCCGAAGGGATAGCCAAACAACCACAACGCTCCGAGGCCCAAGCCGATAGAGAGTGTCGCAACGGCACCGACCAGAGCAGCTAACCCCCATATTTCATCATTAGGTCCTCTGTTGATAGAATCCGCGGAATTGTCTTGATGATCTTGCGGACGATAGGAATCTTGGCTTTCAGGGCGTAGTGCCCCTTTCCCCAGAGTTGAGTGGTGCGATTTTTCCAGCTGATTCCCGCTTCGCTAACCGATATCGATCACGAGGCGAGAAGCTGGTCGCCGGAAAAGATCTTGAAGGGGAAAGCTGCTGGAAAAATGAAAGACGACGGGTCTGACCGAGATGCAAACTCGGGCGGCGATCTTCAGTAGCTTGCTTCGAATGGTACTAGCCTGTGCCTTAGCGAACTTGGTTCCAGAGAGATGCTCGCGAAGCAACCCGTCCATCAAGACATAGGCGAACGTCGACAGTAGCAGTCGAAGTTGATTGGCCTGAAACTGATCGCAACTCGTGCGATCGGCGAACAGCGTCAACTGCTGCAACTTGATGCGATTCTCCATGTCGCCGCGAATCACGTACAGATCTAGAGTTTCTGAGGCTAACAGGCAAGTTGGCGACGATAAATCGCGTGTTGAGACCAGCCGGTGAATATTCCGCTTTCACAATCACTCGACGCTCTTGATCCCAAGTGCCAGCCGCATACTGAAATTCTCCAAACAGCCGCTGCTTAGAACACTCCGTACCCGTGCACGACTGCTCAAACTGCTCAGCCGCTTGAGTGGTCCACCGCTGGGCAGACTCCAGCAATCGGGATTTCTTCGGCAAGCCAAGTATGTACTGAATCTGGTGTTCGTCGCACCAACGCATCATTCGCTAGCGCGCGAAGCCACCATCACCACGCATCGTTATCCTCACTTCTGGCCAGTGCTTGCGAAGGTAGATAACGAGCAATTGTAGGATCGCCCAGGCATGCTTGGCCCCATCGATCTTGCAGGGACGAAGGTACGCTACCAGAGGCTGATCCCCGCAGAAACCGAACAGAGGGAGAAAACAGTAGCAACGTTAATAACCATGAAAGAACCGGCCTACCTGCGTGCCGTGCACCGGATCATCTGTGGCGTCAAAGTCGAGAACTATTTCTTGAGGAGCTGTGCCGTGCGAGGCGATGAACAGATCCACGAGTATCTTCGAAAGCGCGACATTCGTCTGCCAAGAAACTCGGTTCTCCAGCCGACAGAGCGTAGGAGATGACGCCATCGCCTCACTCTCTTCAAACGCAACCCCAACAGACAATTGAAGCGCCGGATCCGTACGCATCGTCTGCTGGTCATTTAGATCTTCGTACCCCAGAGCGATCGAGAGGATCCTCTGAGCGAGCATCGTGCGTTACAAGTGAACCACCGAAGATGGCTCTCGCGGATCTGGAATCGCGGCGTTGATTGCGTCGAGCAACCCCAGTTGCCGATCCATCTCCCGAACAAGTAAGACACCGCCGTCATTAGTCAGCCGACCACCTGCAAAGTCCGCGATAACTTTGCGGCGACCGGACGCTGTAAAACCTACCTTGGTCGTGATACACTCTGTCACTCGAGAAAGTCTTTTCTTTCGTGTCGAAAGTGTTTTATTTTCACTTACTTTCTAGACGACAAAACGCTTTTCTCGTATCTAACCATAAAATATCTAGGCTAGCGACACGGGAAAGCCCAACGCCGAACTCGAAAAACCAAAGCTCGACTAAGCTACGCGCACGAAAATGAACCCAATCTAAGAGCTTCTCAAAGCGAGGAAGAATGAAGACGAGAAAAACTAAGTTTCGTTGGTGCAGAAACGAGTCGGTCGCTGAAGCGGCTTGTGGCAGGTTAGAAATCCTCGCTAAGAAATTCTGGAGAATCCCATTAGCAGATAAGGTGTTTGCCTAGGGTCTTTGACGACGTCGTGCCAGCAGAGCGATCAAGGAGCTAAGAACGAGCAATGAACCGGGCTCGGGTACAGCGTTGGCGGCAATAAAGTTGCCAATGAAATCAGCTTGGTTGCCAGTGTAGTTAATGCCAGATCCGATTCCTGGATTCGTAAAGTCACCGTCACCATAGATGAAGGCATTGGTACCAATCAGCCTTAGCTCTCCATCAATGTCTACAAAAGCAGGTCCGCCCGAATCACCGCCCTGGAATCGTGCCTCAAACACTTGAGCATCCGGAGCACCCTCATTATCGAACTCAAAGAGAATTGAGTCATTGTCTGAGCCGTTGAAGGGAACGTTCTCGCTGTAGCCCGTTACCAAGTTGCGACCAACGGCTTGGTCCCGAGGAAAACCTGAGTGATCTACAGGGGAACGACCGAACAGGTATGCGTTCATACCTTGGTAAATGCCTGCCGGATTCACTGGGAACGGCGCGTTGGCACCAGGTAGATCACCAGAAACTGACTCTGTAGCGTAGCTGTAATGAGCAATCGAGTTGGGTAGGGGAGCATTCAGCACCGCGAGGTAGAGATCTGTATCCCCGACGCGTGTCCCCGAAACAATCGAGCGAGCAACCATTTGTGAATTGGGGTTGTTATCGGTTGAGAACTCAATCTGCCCCCCGGGACTAAAGTGAAAGGCTCCGATCAACACATTGCGGCTGATAGCAGTTGCCCAACGTCCGCCGCCGGTGGTTAAGCCAACGCCACTCAGGTCAAAGCCATTCATGATGAAGGCGGGGTCATTGGTGAATCGATCGTTCGTGGCTGAAGAGAAATCACGGATGGTGATGTCTGCTTTGGCAGGCACTACCGAACTCCATAATGCCACGACAAGAAATGAGCATCTAATGCACATGGAAAATCAGACTAGGCCACAGGCAATTCCGCCGCCAATTTACTGTGACGAACTTCTTCAGCCTGAGTAGGGATTTCGACCACCCTTTCCGGAGGCCTTTTGCCAACGGATAAAATGTGAGCGATACGAGGGGTGATATCTTCAATCAGTGCAGTCAAGCGATTCATCTGCTCGAGAGATTGCTCGGACTTCGCAGGCCCAACAACTTCGATACGTCCGGCAACCTGACCATCACCAAAAATAGGCAGCATGGCTGTCCAACGTTCCGACTGCTCAGGCATGCGGTTCTTCTGCCACGCACCGTGGAAGCCTTCTTCCAGCCAAGGTACGTTCAGATCCAGATGCAAACGTGACAGCTGCTCTTCTTCAGCAAACTGAACCAGTCGTTCCCAGATGGTTTCCCATTCCAAGTCACCTTGCAGTCGAACAGCTCGCTGCTGAGCCACATCCTTTTCGACTCGCTGCATGAAGCTCATTGCAAAGTGCGATCCACGACGCGCGAGCAATGCCATTTCGGAATATCCGAAGGCCTTTGTGACAATCAAGAGTACAAACACCAATACGAGAAGCTCTAAATCTAGCAAGAATGCTTTAAGGAGGATTACAAACACCTGACTAAGAAAAGAGTTCTCACTCCACTACAGGAGCGAGTCAACGCCATCAGAACCATTCTTAAAGGCCACCCTCTCCTTAGATAATATTTCAAGAAAAAAACAGAAAAT
>PKCQ01000448.1 GCA_002862265.1 Planctomycetaceae bacterium
GGCGTGGTGTGATCGACTTCGGGACTCCCGTATCCCTGCTGATAAACATGCGTGTAAGTTTGCAGTTCGTAGCCAGCCGGATCTGAGGCGGACTCTGGATCAACCGGCTTAGTAAACCTAAGGGCAAAACCATTCGGCCGAGCCTTTATATCGTGGATTTCGAAGGGCGTGATTCCAGTCCAATCCAAACGCTGCAACGCGAATTCCTTCGGACCGCGTACAGGCCAGCCACGATTGGTGCCACCGACGATTAGATCGCCTTTCGGCGTGAACTGACAAGCCAGCAACCCCGTCGCCAGTCCTTCGCGAAATGGATAACAAGCGCCTTGCCAGATCCCGTTCACTTTTTCGGTCGTAGCTCGCATCACCACACTCAGACTAAAGTCTGAAACAAAGATCTGGTTCTCAAATGGCCCAAACTTGCCACCGCTGCGATCCACGACAAAGCCGGAAATCGATCGCCCCATCTTGATGTAAGGAAAGACCACTGCGTAAGGCACCAGTTCTTTCACTCGCTTGCGTTCGGTCAGTAATCGGGAACGCGTGTTCGGTATGACTTCAGGTTTGTCCATGTTTTCCACTAAGTCATACCAGTTGAAGCTAACCGGATGCCCCATGAACCCTCCCTGCTCCAAGACTTTGAGACTGCAGGAACCGTTCCAAGGCCCTTGACTCTCCGCATAGAACATCACGCCGTGCTCATTCGGTCCAATGCCACAAGGACTTCGAATACCGCTGCAAACTGGAATCGATTCACCCTCTGGCGTTACCTTCAAGCACCAGCCGCGAAACGGTGCATCGCTATGATAAGATTTGGAAAGACAAAGTGCGACCCAGATGTTTCCTTCAGGATCACGCTTCGAGCCAAAGGCAAACTCGTGGTAGTGCCGGAAGCCCCAAACATCACTCAGAGTATCGAATCGATCGGCAAGCCCGTCTCCATCGGTATCGCTGACTTTGGACACCTCCGTTTGCTGAGTGATGTAGAACGCATCATCGTGAAAGGACATCCCAAGAACCTCGTCGAGTCCACTTGCGTAGCGACGATAGGTGGGGCGAGGAAACTCATCAAAGGCGCTGTCGACGATAAATATATCACCGCGTCGCGTTCCAATGGCAAGCTTCTCGTCCGGCAACACTTCGAAGCTGCCGGCTTCGAGTTTATGGTTGTCCGGAAGCGGAATATCGACGATGCGATAATACTTCGATTCAGCTTCGCCCGTATCCCAGTATTCGCCCAATCGCTGAGCCAGAGAACTATTCGCAGCAATAGACGAGACAAATAAAAAGCTGGCGAGAAGATGTATCTTAGAGTTCACAATCATTCTCCTCGCAATCCATAGTCAATTTCCACGCTCGTCTTTCCCGCTGGCAGGTCGAGCAATAACCAGACTTCCGCCAGTTTCTCATTCTCTTCTTTGACCTCGATCTGGGGATTAACGTCAGTCTCTACGGTAACATTTCCAATCCAAACGAACTTGTTGTCATCCTGATCGATCGAACGTTTCAACTGACCGCCGCTGAGGAGCCGATAACGCAAGCCCTTAACAGGCTTAGGCGTTTCAAAACGGACCGTTCGATGCAATGTCGCCTTCACAGAAACGTCCGCAGCGTCACGATCTTCAAACTTGTCCTGGACTTGAATCTGCCCGAAGCGATAACGAAAAGTTGGTCTACCGCTCTTATCGAGAGAATAGCCTAGGAATTGATGGTTAGGTGGCCGACCATCATCGACTTCCCACGGTGCATCAACGCGATCAAAATCCGGGCCTTTGGCAAGTACTTGTGGTCTCGCAAGCGGACGCACAGTACCACTTCCCTGACCGCGCCATACGCCGCCTGGATCAGCGAACTCGCCAGCCCAAAACATCGCAACTCGCATCTGCTCTGCGTCGTAAGCGATGTTTGCCTGATTAGAATATCCGACGCCGATCCCACGCTTGCCGATGTTTTGGTAGCTACGCCGGAGCATGACGGCACGGTCTTTTGTTGCCAGCAGCTTTATCGGCTCCATGCGGATTCCACGGGGAGTTCTAGCCTGTCTGCCGTCTTGTAGGTACTCCCAGATGGCCCCGATTTGCTGCTTGGTATCGCCATCAAAGAACTGCTTTCTCATTGCCTTGCCACCGGGCCAAAACGAAGGCATCACCGTATTCGGGCTTAGCGACTGAGGTGCCATCATGTACGCATAGAACCACTCCGGCCGTAAGCGGTCACTCATTTCAGTCAGATCGACTGCCGGCATGGTCTGCGCCGGCTTTTCTTGAAAGGTGTGACAAGCGACGCAGTTCAGCCCTTGGCTCCCGATCATCTCAGTCGCTTGTTTCCGTGTTTCCTTAACGTCTGTGAAGTGAGCCATCTCGACTTCTGGTGGTGCGTCACATTTTCCAAGAAGTTCGACCAAGTGCCCAACGTTCTCTTCGCCATACTGAGGCATTCGCGTGTTCATATACGGACGAATGGCTTTTCCGTTGACAAGTACATCGCGAAGCCATTTCTGCTTGAGTTTCGCGCCCACTCCGGTCAAAGTGGGCGGCAATCTTCCTTGTGGTCCCAGGTTTTCATTCTCGGTATGGAAGTAGACGTCGTGTACGTCATCGACGCCCCCATACTCTCCACGGCGATGACAATTCAAGCAATTGAGCGCGGCGAAAGATGCAAGTGCTTGATCATCCTGTTTAAGTGGCTGTTGAGATTGCTCGAGAGCAGCGCGAATGCTCTTCAGCTGATCGCTGCGAAAACGGTAGCTGGGCCAATCTCCTTGAGTTTCGGAGAGACAACCAGCATTCCAATCCTTTATCTCAACGGAAGCAAACACAGGATTCAGCTCCAGTGTCCCCTTCTCCGCCAAATCATGACAGCTACTGCAGCCGTACTTGGCAAAGAAGCTCTTGCCTTTCATGGCCAATTTGGAATTTACGGTAAGTGCCTTGTGGCTCGTTGTCTCCGTGCCAATTAGATAGCAGGCAAGATCCACTGCCTCCCAGTGGTCGAGCCGCATGTTTGGCATACGCCCTGCTGGGCGAGCAGAGTGGGGGTTCTTCAGGAATGCAACCAAACCAGCTGAGGTATACTTCTCCCCAGGGGTACCTAATGCTACGGATTGCTCGGCCAAAATCTCTTCGTCTTCCTCGTTGCGTGGAGAATGGCAAGCCACACATCCGACGTGATGAAAGAGCCGCTCTCCGCGTTTCTTTGCCGCCGCAAAGTCGGAGTCTTGCGGGGTAACGCTCTTTGCAGCTTGCCCAGCAAAACTATCTTGCGATCCAGTCTGCTCTTCTCCTGTCGGCTGATCTTGCCACCACAAGTAGTGCAAAATCGCCTCAGATACTTCTTGTTGCTCTTCTTTCGAAAGTCCTGATAGCATCATAGGCATGCTCGCCCCAGGCTTCTTGCCATGTGGATCTGTGATGAACGCGCTTACAAAGTCGGGGTCTGCACGAGTCGCGATTGCCCGCAGATTCGGGCCACGTTTGGTTGGTGTACCAAACGCGGTTCCTGCAGATGCCTTTAGTTGACCGTGGCAATTCGCACAGGCAAAGTGATCAATCCAAGCCAACCCCGCTATGCGGTCCGGAAGTGCTACGCTCATTCCTGTGGAGGCGGTGTTCGCGGAAGAGGAAGAGCCGCTCAAATTACGAAGGTACTGCACGAGATCAAGGAAAGCCTGACGGTCTTCCAATTGGTCAACAAGATCTTCGGGCATCGCCGAGATCTTGTCCTTTCGCATCTGCACGATTTCACTGCGCAAAACCTCAACGAGAAGATTGGCCTCATTCGATTCGCGGATGACAATACGCTCGTCATCCTTCTTCACGACTCGTCCTTTGAGGATCTGATCGTCCTCGGTTAGGATCGTGGAAGACTCATAGCCCTCACGGATGACTTTGGAAGGGTAAAGCAGTGCCTCAATCAAATGCAACTCGAGAGATTTTTCCGCTGCGATCTTCAGTTGCGTCAGATCTGGGCCGACTCGATCTCTTTGGCCCTGAGCGTGGCATGTCGCACAGTTCAACGACTTTTGCGAAAACAGAATGGCTCCACGTACTGCATCGCCTTTCGCAATCACAGCTTTGGCCAGATTTTCGGCATCCGCTTTCTGAAGCTCGCGCAGCAGAGATGGCTTTTGGTCTTGCGCGAAGACTTGCGAGTGGAAAAAGATAAGAGACAAAGCGAATGCGATAATCGCCAAATTTGGTTTGGTCATAGAGTTGTAGGTTCTGCGAGTGCTTGTTTGCCAGCTACCTAACATTTTAGCCCAAACCTCTAACTCGTAGTGGACTTCACCAGAAGTCCACGAAGAGTCGCACCTTCTACACTGAGCTTGCCAACAATATTGCGTTTTGTAGGCCGCCAATAGGCGAAGCGATGTTACGACAACCACAGAAATCTGCTGTGGGCAAATTGGAAACTCGTCCAAAGCAAGACGGCGTCTACAGCTGTAGTGATCAAAGGATTGGGCTGGGCGTTGTGTAACAGACTCAACCTCTGTCTAGTCTCTCAACAGCTGAAACACTAACGCTGTCGGACCTCTGCTGGCGAGGCAAGATATTCATTCACTTTCTCGGGCAAGTCGACCAAAGCGGTCTTGCCAGCCATGGCGATCAGCAGAACCAATCCGATAGCTCCTATAACAATCGTTCCAAGTCCATTGACCGCGTCGCCCATGACTTCACGAGAACTCGTCAGCCACAGTAGTGCTCCCGCAACCAACGGCGACACGACAACTGTCAACGCCTGAGCGACGATCAAGGTCGGAGTCCGGTCAAAGTCCAGTAGCAATACGGCCAGCCCAACCAACATACCGATCAGAAGTGCCGAAGCGGTGAGTAACTTGGGGGCAAGAGCGTCAGGACGACTCTCCAACCCAAGTCCATCTGCAGCAAGAAAACCTCCGATCATAGAATTGATCAGAAAAGATGAATAAGCGGCACTGAACAAGCCAACACAGAAAATCAACTTCGCTGAGCCGCCAAACGTCACTTCTAGAGTTGTCGCAACTTCAACAGGATTCTTCAGCTTCACTGGCTCACCGGTGTACAAGCCTGCCGCCGCGGTGGACATGAGCATTACGGTAATGGCGAACGTGATGCCAATGCCAATACGAGCGTCGATCAAACCGGCCGACAAATCTTCTTTGGTCCAACCTTTCTGTCTTACGAGATAAGCCTGATAGAAAGCGGCAGCCACAACAAAAGTTGTCCCTACTAAACCAAGCACCGGAAGAATTTCGCCGGATTTGCCCAGTGACGGCACAAAGCCACCGAGCATCGCATTGGGATCCGGACTCAGGAAAAAAAAGTTGACGACAAAGCAAACAAGCATGACGCCAACAAACGTTGCCATGACTCTTTCCAGCATTTTATAGACGTCACGAAACAAGAACAGAAAACTGATCGCCAAACCATTGAAAGCGACAAGCAGAAACACCACGAGGGTCTTAGACTCCACGAAAGCTTCAAAAGCAGCCGCAGCGCCAATGTTGTTGCCAGACTGGAACCCTGCAGCTATGCAGAAGACGGCAAGCCCCACGCAAACGGACAACCATTTACCGACTCGCCTTCGCAGCAGCTCACAAGGAGAGTGTTCCGCAGCGACGCCCAGCTTGGCTCCAAGTGTTGTGAACAGCACCATGAATGCGACTGCCACCGCTACCACCCACAGCATCGAGTAGCCGTCATTGGCCCCCACACTGGTGCTCGTCATAATGCTGCCTGGCCCGATCACCACGCATGCCGTGATCAGTCCTGGCCCCAATCGGCGGTACCAGGGTTTTCCTTTCGTCCATGGCATATGCTGACTCTACCTCGTCACTACGGTGTCCATATGACCTACATCGCGTCGTCGTAGGCCGTCAACAAGCGAAACACTATTACGGCAATTCTATAACGAAGCTAACGCCTACTTGTATGGGCCCTGACTTGCCAGTGAAAATCGTTATCAGCATGTATTTACCTAAACACGCGCGGCCCGCGAAGTGAATGCATGTTGACCAAGAGTTGTCCTGAAACCGGGAACCACTCTCCAGGAAAACGCAAGCTGCTCACTTACAGGAACACACTGACAAGTTAGTGCCACGCAAGACCGGCAAAACAAGTCAGCGACACACACCAACGAACTACTTCTGCTCCGCCTCCTCTTGTATCGCTAACAAATG
>PKCQ01000505.1 GCA_002862265.1 Planctomycetaceae bacterium
GACAGGCAAGCTGCCTCTGCCAATTTTTGACTAGGAGGTCGGCACGAGCCAGCTGAGGTGATGAGCAAAATGGACGAACTGCACGTGTTCAGCAGTAGCTTTGTTCATCTCGCCGAAAATCGTGGAGGGATGAACCGTGCCACTTTGATTTTGAAAGCGCGCGATGTTGCCTCTGAGGCTCTCGAGCGATGTTGAAAGAGCACTCTCGTCTGACTGATATACCGTGTCCGACACGGTCGGCATTCCGTCTTTCATTTTCCCCTCGTCAAGAATGCGCCGGAGCATTCTTGGACCCACCGTATTACGGATGACGCCAAAAATAAATCGCAAGAAAAATGGCGTAGTGCGAAAGCCATCCATGGGATAGGTCAACCAGTCGTTGAGGTGTCGAACCGTTTGATCCAAACCCCACTTTCCGACTCGCTCATACCCCGATTCCAGTGCGGTAAGATCGTCGAGGACTCCAGCCCAGCTTTCGAATTGAAGGTCTCGACGTTCTGGCATTGCTGCGTTCTGCCTCTGGTAGTGGGATAATAGCGACGTTAGTTGCTGACGCGTTCTACGTAGTCGCCGGTGCGAGTGTCAACTTTGATGACATTGCCTTGCTTAATGAATCCAGGCACGGTGAATTCGGCCCCATTTTCAACGGTGGCAGGCTTGGTCACGTTGGTAGCGGTATCGCCCTTGGCACCAGGCTCGCACTGAGTCACTTCGAGTTCCACGTGGATTGGCGGATCAAAGGTGATCGGATTCCCATTGAATAGCACCATCGAGCACTTGATGCCGTCTTTCAAGAACTTCCACTTGTCGTCAACTTGATCTTTCGTCAGTTCATACTGGTCGAAAGTCTCGTCGTTCATGAAGACCCAAGTCTCGCCTTGCTGGTACAAGAACTGGACAGAGATATCTTCTACGTCGGCCGCTTCCAGCTCATCGCCACCCTTGTAGGTGCGGTCGACGACGGTGCCGCGGAGCAAGTTTCGGAGCTTGCATTTGTAAAGCGCGTTGCCTTTGCCCGGTTTGACAAAATTCATCTCGATGATCTGGTATGGATCGCCGTCTATTTGAACTTTCAGTCCCTTTCTAAAGTCGTTGGTCTTGTAGCTGGGCACGCTTTCCTCGCTAGTGTTTCTCGTGGGAAGTGATATGACGACGTGTTCCGTAGCGTCGCTGGGATTGTTATGTTGGATGCCAAGCGTGGAAATCACACGTGGCATATTTCTGGAGTTTGATTTTGGCGACGATTTTACCGGGAAATACTTTGCCTGTCGAAGGCAGTTTCGAACCAGCGGATTGGCGTGCGTCACTGCGAGCCGCATATCGAAGCAGCACGGATCTGTGCGATTTTCTCGGCGTCGATCCAAAGGTCGCTTGCCCGCAAGCGGAATCCGATTTCCCGATCCTGGCGCCCCGGGAGTTCGTCCAGCGGATGGAGCCTGGGAATCCGCGAGACCCATTGCTGTTGCAGGTTGTATCGCAATCTGCGGAGTTAGTAGACTCTGGTGAGCTTGATCCTGTCGGCGAATTACCTGCAGAGCGTCATAAAGGACTGTTGCAGAAGTACGACCACCGCGTGCTGCTGATTCTGTCCGGCGCCTGTGCCATCCACTGTCGGTACTGCTTCCGGCGCAATTTCCCCTATGACGAGGCAGCTAAGGGCAGAGCTGAATGGCAAGAATGGCTCGAGCTGCTGCGATGCGATTCCACGATCGAAGAAGTCGTCTTCAGCGGAGGAGATCCGCTTTCTGTCGGTGATGATCGACTTTCATGGTTTATTCAGCAGGTCGCAGAGATTTCGCATATTCGGCGCCTGCGATTTCACACTCGATTGCCGGTGGTGATTCCAAGCCGCGTTACGTCGGAGTTTACAAAATTGCTCGAGTCAGTTGAGCAGGCTGTCTACGTGGTGCTGCACATCAACCATGCTCAGGAACTCGATGAGTCAGTTTGGGCTGCGATCAGGCGACTGCATCGGGCAGGTACACAAGTGCTGAACCAAGCAGTTCTTCTACGGGGCATCAACGACAATTTCGAAGCGCTTCGAGAGCTGTGCGTACAGCTAGCCGATCGACAAGTCCTGCCCTACTACCTTCACCAGCTCGATCCAGTTCGCGGTGGAATGCATTTTGGAGTGCCGGACGTCGAAGCAATAGAACTAGTAGCTGCACTACGAGCTGACTTGCCTGGCTACGCAGTCCCTAGACTTGTCCGTGAGTTGAGGGGAGAAGCCAGCAAAACTTTGATTCGCTAATTCAATGACATAGCGTGCCCAAATAATGAATAAGCTGTGGTCTTTGACCTCTTTGGCACATTGGTCCGCCTGACGCGCGATTCGCTGCCCTACTTCAGGCTCTGCCGGCAAACGCGTAGCAAGCGAAGAATTCGCGACTCGCAGACGATGAAGGCTAAAACTTTTGCTCGGTTTTGCCGGTCTCTCGAGATCGATCCAGTTGCTGACATTTCGACGCTCCAGCGTGACCTCACCGCTGATGTTTTTTCGATCGAGCTGTTTTGTGATTCACTTGAGACACTGCAAGTATTGAAATCAACTGATGTTCGGATCGGACTCCTCCCCAACCTCGCTTCACCTAACTGATCTTGCGCGAAGAACTTAGGGTTGAACCTATAAATAGATAGCACCAGCATGACTGACAGGATCGGCGAGAATTAAAACTTGATGAGAAGACTCAACAATCAACTTGGCAATGAACGTCGCCAGAATTCGAGAGATTCGACCAGTAAGCGTCTGCGAGATAGTAACCAGCAGGATTGCCGATGACTGTCTCTTTTGCGCTGACGCACAGTGGAAGTTGCTGGTGACGGACGCTGATGACTAAGAAAAATCTAAATTGGTCCAAAAGATCGATCAGCGGAATTGCTGAATTTATGCATCAGTATAATCTTGCGGTGCACGGCTAGGCGTTGGAACTGCTGACGATCTATTTATACATCCGTGTGATCGCATGAAGAATCGCGATCCAATCCGAAGCGGCTCGATCCGCCGCTGGTCGAGCCTGCAGCCCAGTGGCCTTGTGCCTGGCGGTTAACTGAATTGTCTCGCCCATTGGTAAAGCAATTGCGCTGGACTCAGTCGCTGGCGCGTCATGCTTGAATCGGCCAAGGGCCGTCGTGAAGCACAATGCGGTAGCCGTTAGGATCCTCGTAAGTCCGTCCGTGACGATCCCAGAACGGATTGAATGATCTCACAGGCGATGCGCCGAAGCTTTCGATTCTATTGACAGCTTCTTGCCACGAAGAATAGTTGGCAAAGTAAAACGCCAGAAGATTTTCTGGCTTGTGCGCACGTCCGACTTTGTGACCGTGAGCGTGCGTGAACTCGAAATGGTAGGGCATTTCCGGATGCCCAAGCATGACGCCATTCAAGCCGAGTGCTTCTGTATAAAATGCAAAGAGTGCATCGAGGTCGTCAGTTGGACGCGCTATTCGCAGGTGCCGAGCATCTCTCATCATTCAGTCCACTCAAGAAAAAAGGCAGCGTCCTGCGACACTGCCTCAAAGTATTGTCCACTTAGCCGCGCGAACTCAGTTGCAAAACATGCTTAGATCTTCGCACGTAGCTTGGCACCATTGCCTGCTTGCCCAAAGGCGGTCATGCGAGCTACGCAGACTTCCTGCATGGCAGAGCGAGCTGGCTTCAGGAAGTCACGTGGGTCGAACTTCTCAGGGCTATCGTGCATCACCTTGCGAATAGCTCCTGTAATTGCCATCCGACAGTCAGTGTCGACATTGATCTTGCGAACGCCACTCTTGATGCCGCGTTGGATTTCTTCTACTGGGACACCGTAAGTTTGCTTCATCTCTCCGCCGTATTGGTTGATGATGTCTTGCAAATCTTGAGGAACCGACGAGCTACCGTGCATCACCAAGTGAGTGTTTGGCAGCTTGGCGTGAATTTCTTCGATGCGTGCCATCGCTAGAACGTCACCATCAGGCTTGCGAGTGAACTTGTAGGCACCGTGGCTTGTTCCAATAGCAACAGCCAATGCGTCTACACCAGTCTTTTCAACGAACTCAGCGGCTTCGTCAGGATCAGTTAGCAGTTGGTCGTGCGAAAGCTTGCCAACCGCTCCGTGTCCGTCTTCTTGATCGCCTTCGCCCGACTCGAGTGAACCGAGACAGCCCAGTTCGCCTTCGACGGAAACGCCCTTTTCGTGAGCAAGTTTCACAACTTCGGCAGTTACCTTAACGTTGTAATCGAAGTCAGCCGGGGTCTTGCCGTCTTCTTCGAGCGAGCCGTCCATCATGACAGATGTGAATCCATGGCTAATCGCGCTCAAGCAAGTCTCAACACTATTGCCGTGATCTTGGTGCATTACGATCGGCACGTCTTTGTAAAGCTCGGCAGCAGCCCGCATCAGGTACTCGAGAAAGAGGTCTTGCGAGTACGCCCGAGCACCACGGGAAGCTTGAACTATAACTGGAGAATCCGTCTCAACTGCAGCCTCCATGATCGCTTGGATCTGCTCCATGTTGTTGACGTTGAAGGCAGCGACGCCATAGTCATTCTCTGCTGCGTGATCCAAAACGACGCGAAGGGGTACCAAGGGCATTGTGGGATGACTCCTTTTTGCAGCCAGGATTACTGCAAATTGATCTAGAAACAGAAATATTTTCCGCGATATTATCGTTTCCTCGCCCTAATCCATCAATCCCACTAGCCCGTTTGCTCGCCGAAGGGCTTTTGCATCTTATGCCTACTCCCGGCGAGCCCAAAAAGCACTGCGTCGCTCTCTATTGGTAGAATAGGCTCAGCCTCCTCAAAGCTCCCTAAGGCTGCGATCAACCACCTCAACACCATGGAATGTCTGGTCCATCAGAATTCGCTGAGAGTTTTAACGTATTATGGCGAAGCACCGTTTCGACCCAAACAAATTCCTGGTCAAGCCTGGCTCCAAGCTGAGCCTAGTTAGACGCCCCACTGACGCCGGAAAAGATCTGAAGGACAAAGAACACGGGCTTGAAACGCTTGCGCATGACGTGTCGCAGCTTCAAGAAATGCAACAAGTTCTCTACGCGGCTGGTAGCCACTCACTGCTGATCATCTTTCAAGGCATGGACGCAGCAGGAAAAGATGGAACGATCCGACACGTCATGGGGGCAGTGAATCCTCAGGGCTGCCGAGTGTATTCCTTCAAGGCTCCAAATAACTTGGAGCTGCAGCATCACTTTCTGGCGCGACCTGTGCCATGCTTGCCTGGGCGCGGCATGATCAGCATCTTCAATCGCTCGTACTACGAGGAAGTCTTGGTCGTACGAGTACACCCGGAATTCCTGGTTCCCCAGAATCTTCCAAAGATCGATTTGACTAACAAGGCTTCACTGAACAAGTTGTGGAAGCGTAGATTCAGTGAAATCAACGCCTTCGAAGAATCACTAGCAAACAACGGTACTACCATTCTCAAATTCTTTTTGCACGTATCGCGCAATGAGCAGAAGGAACGTTTTCTCGAACGATTGACCAATCCCGAGAAGTATTGGAAATTCAACTCGCGTGACTTGGCGGAACGCAAGATGTGGCCCAAGTACGTCAAAGCTTTTGAGTCGGCCTTGACTGAAACGAGTACAAAGAACGCGCCTTGGTTTGTGATTCCGGCTGACAACAAATGGTACATGCGTGCCGCCATCGCAGATATCATTGCAACCAAGCTGAAGTCGTTGAAATTGAATTATCCGACAGTGGGCGCTGATGAATCAAGTGACTTTGAAAAGCTAGCGGAACAATTGCGAAAAGAGAAATGAGAACTAGCAAAATGAGAACCCCGTTGATCCGAATCGCATTGTACATTCTTTTTGCTGCTGGTTGTGTTGGAATCGGCTTTGCTCAAGATGGCGAAAGTGACACTTTTCCTGAGCTGTACAACAGCGAGAAGGAAGCTGGAGAGCCTTTGGATGCTCTAGCAGCCATCGCGAAGATGAAATTGCCAGAGGGGTTCAATGCCACAGTTTTTGCTGCAGAACCTGAAGTGATGAATCCAATTGCAGCCGCCACCGATGCATTAGGGAGAGTTTGGGTCGGCGAGAATTTCACTTACGCTGAGCGCGGTGTTCGCTTTGACATGAAGCTCAACGATCGAGTGATTGTGCTCGAGGATAGCGATGGCGATGGTGT
>PKCQ01000709.1 GCA_002862265.1 Planctomycetaceae bacterium
ATGCAGGCGATACAATGAAGAATCCATTCATACCGATCCTGATTGTCATCTTAGGTTTGATTGGCTGCGCGATGTGGATTGTTTTCGCTCCGTCCAATGAAACAATCAGCCTCGAACCAAGTGACCAGGATCCTGTTGAGTCGCCCGAAGACAAACCACGCCTGATCCACCACAGCCAACTGTCGCAGCAAGAATTATCGCTAGGCTTTCGTTCGCAATTGGATCTTCAGCGAAAAGTGACTTTGCTGGGGCATCCGAATTCACCCTGCTGGCTGGAGATCCCCAACGCAAGCGGTTCTGACGCCGACAAAGACTCGACCACGTCATCAACAGATTTTGTCGGTCCCCAAGCTTGTATTCAATGTCACGCCGAACAGTTTCGGGGATTTTCCGAAACCGCCCATGCATTGACTTCTAGCTTGGCCACGACCGAGACAATTGATGGTCCATTCGATTCGCCAAAAAGCACGGTGCAATCGATCCATCCCGACCTTTCCTTCCAAATGATTCGAGATGACTCAGGTCACTTTCAAGAGGTTCATCTTCGTGAGCTACGAAGGAGAATCCCATTCGATATTGTCACTGGTTCCGGCAAGACGGCTCAGACCTATCTCTTCTGGGAAGACGACCGACTCTTCCAAATGCACCTGAGTTACTATAAGCCCTTGCAAAGTTGGATCAACAGTCCTGGTTACCACGACGGCACCGCCTGGTACACTCGCGAAACAATTCCTAAGTGTGTGCAGTGTCATATGACTTACATGGAGTGGAAACCTGGCACGAAGAACAGCTTTGTTAAAGACACCACGATCCTTGGAGTGAGCTGCGAACGATGTCACGGCCCGGCACGACAGCATGTGGACTACCACCAAGAAAACCCGGATTCAAAGACTGCCAGATTCATCGCAAATCCAAGCAAACTAGATCGAGATCGCACTAACGATGTTTGTGCCCAATGCCATCTTGGGACCGCGACTCCTCTGAAAGCTCCCTTCAGCTTTCGCCCGGGTGACGTCCTGAAGGACCACTTTGAAATTTTTCATGACGAAGATGGCGGCTCTGTCCACACAGCCAATCAGCTGGAACGCATGGAGCTAAGCAAATGCTATTTGCAAAGCGAGGACATGACCTGTGTGACTTGTCACAACCCGCATGACAACGAGCGTGGCAACACAAAGCTCTTTTCCCAGCGATGTCAGAAGTGTCACCAGACCTACGAGTGTGGCATGCACCCCAAATTGGGAGCAAACCTGGCTACTAACTGCATCGATTGCCACATGACGATGGGCTATGACGACAGCATCCAAATTCAGAAGAAGGGCGAAGTCCACATGCCGCTGCTGCGTGATCACTTCATTCGAGTCTTGCCAGAACGCAGCAAGGAATTACTAAAACAATTCCTTGCCGAATAGCAAACAAAGAACTCTTCTGCAATAACAACCCGAATCGTGAGTGAGGAAGAACTGGAAAGCTACCTCCCTCAGGCAGATTCCACTTCCGCAGGGGCTGGCTTATTGGAAGACTTGTCCAAGAAGACCAGCAAACAAACCCCAGAACCCGTGGAAATCCCCAAGCCGGTGAAAGCCAAGAAACGGATACCAAAGTCAAATGGGCACAGCATGGCAGTTTCGCCAATAAACATGGTAGCTGCAAGCAACACATACGCAGCTGTCCCCAATGCACCACCGATCACAGAAGTGATAACGGCATTCGGAATACTCTTCGTGAGGCCACATACTAATGCAATAATGCCGGGAACAATGGCTAAGGAAACAGCAACGGGCAGCCAGATCGCGAAAGTCTTGACAAGTCCGTCCAACGCAGATTGAGCCAGATTACCTTCGACAACGTATCCTAATGCTCCACCACCTGCTCCTAGAACTAGCCCTCCGAAAAGACCTGTAGCCAGGCCCTTCACGGTGCTTTCTTTTGCAATGCCAATCACTGCACCAACCAACACCATTAGAACTGTCCCCAGCACCGCAAAGCCAACTGCGCTATTTTGAATCATAGCGTAAAACTTAGCCGTGATGTACTCAGGTGGATCTGCCAACTGGTTATGCATGGGCGGATAGAAAATATGACTTCCGTCCGGCGTCGGATCAGCCACACGGATGATCAAAAACTGCCCAAGCATGCAAATCACAATGGATAGTCCAAGCACTGCTGGCACTAGCCATCGGGGAGTAACTTCATCTGTCAAGATTTCGCCGGGGGAATCTTCCGGGGGCACGTACGCTTCTTCAGTCATCGCTAGTCTTCGGTTCGTAGGTTTTTTGTTGTCTCACCCTTCACACTGCCTCGGAGACAGGAGAAGTTGCCAGGTTTGGGCAGATCAGAATAACTGGCTTGGGTGCGTCAAGCAATTCCCGCAAGATATCCAGAGCCCAGTATTGCCACGGCTTTCGAGCTCCAATTTCCAATGCCGAGGTGCGAGAAGTGGATCACTCGTTTGTGGTATTGGCCACGATACGCTTGCGAACTGGCTTGAGATAGACTTTCAAAGTCGGTTTCTCATCACGCAGCGATTGGACCGCTTCAGCTGTGACGCTTGTACCAACCACGTGAAGATTGCGGAGTGAGTCCAACTTCGAAAGAACACTTAGCGCTGCGTCACCGATTTGCGCGCCATCTATGTTGAGCAATTGCAAGCGTGCAAATCGCAGGTTCACAAGTGCTTCGACGCCCGTCTGACTGAGCCGATTGTTAGGCATCTTCAACCACTGCAGATCCTGCAGCGGCTTTAACAACTCGACATGCTCGTCGCTTATGCGAACTGGCGAAAGATCCAGCGACAATAGTTTTCCGTTGTCGCTCACCTCCGTCTCAAAGACAACGCCGAGACTTTCCTCCAGAGTGCGCCCTTGCTCCTGTTGCAGCAATTTAATCACCCCTGGTAGTGTCGAAGCAGAACCTGAAATCTCGAGTCTTTCTAACTGTTCACATTCAGCTAGATGCTCGAGCCCAGCGTCGCTCAGTAGCGTTCCCTGTGCAGTCAGCTCGCGCAGCCTCTTCCACTCTTGGGCTGCCTGCATGCCGCTGTCACCAACAAGTGTAGAGTCGACTCGTAACACTTCTAAGTCAGTTAAGCCGGCCAGCAACAAGAGCTCCTTATCTCCAATACCTGTTCCACGCAGAGACAACGTCTTCAAGCTCTTCAAAGATGCAATCTCTTGCATCGCAGATGCCACAGGCAAGCGATCCAAATAAAGAGATTCAAGTGACTCGAGGGAACCAAGCGTGCGAATCCCTTTGGCTGTGTAGAACGGACTACCAAGGCTCAACGATCGAAGATTAGGCAACCTGGAAAGAGCTTCAAGCCCCTTGTCGGTTGTCGCTGTCGCTTCGATTGCGAGGTAGCGGAGCGAATCGCAGCCAGACAACAATCCCAAACATTTGTCGCTAATTTGCGTTTGCCCTAGCCACATCCGCTCAGGTTGCAAATCATCGACAATCTTAGCCACACATTCATCTGTTACTGCCGTGCCGCTCAAGGCCCACCACTTTATGGTTTTCAACTTGAGTAGCGGTAAAATCTGCTGATCCGAGATTTCGCTACGCGGCGCGGCCTGGCCACCGTCTCCGGGAACACCATCGAACTGGGCGAAGGTCACATACTCTAAGTCGTGAAACCACTCGATGCCTAACCAACCACTAAGCCAGTGTCGGGAGAGTTCAGGATCATCCAGATCGGCGATTTTTTCCGTTGACTGCCCGGCGTTCACAATCTGGAAATCGTAGTAGGCGTAGCCATCTAGCTCTTCAACACGTTCAATCACTTGACGCTGCAACTGAACGACGGCCTTGCGATTTGCGTACCATCCTAGGCCTCGAGCCACCAGGAAAATAAGGGCTGCTGCGAGAGCGTAGATTAGGATTGTTCGAGGCTTTTGCACTACGGTTCCCAAGTGACTGTACGAGTTTCAGAGCGTAATTGTGCTGGCTAACTTTCTCGCGGTTGCGACGGTCGAGCCATCGTAATCAGAAAAGGTCATTCCAATTTCAATAGTCCACTGTTATTTATAATCTTAGATCTCGGTCTCAAACAGCAACCGTGCCGAGCTAAACCCAGATCCCCGCAATTTCCTTAATCTTTCGCCTTAACGCCCGTCGAACATCCTCAGTTGAATTCGTATGTCTTGGAAATGGATTATCGCGACCTTGCTTCTCTTGGCGGCAGCAGGTTCGTTGCTGCTGAGTCTCCGCCAACGAAATCTTGAATCCAATCGCAACGATCTACCACCGGCTGATAGCGAAGAAGGCGAAGCGCTCAATCTCTTCTCTCAGCAGCCCATTGGCTTCGAATTCGAAGAGCCACCTCGGATCTCTTACGTGGATCTGGTCGATCTAAACGAAGACTCCAAAATGGACGTTCTGGTCTGTGATTGCACTGAGAACACTCTCAGCTGGATTCGCCAGCTCGAATCAGGCAGCTTTGAGGAGCAGACGATTGCATCGGACGTTCTAGCACCAGCCCGAACTGAAGTCGTTGACTTCGATGGCGACGGCGACTTGGATATCCTGCTGGCAACGCTCGGCAAACTTTTCCCGAGCGACGACAAAGTCGGTAGTTTGCTGTTTTTTGAGAATGACGGGGAAGAAAACTTTCAAACGCAGGTCCTCTTGGAGAATGTCGCTCGTATTTCCGACGTGCGAGCCTGCGACATGGATAAGGACAACGACCTGGATTTAGTCGTCACGCACTTTGGTTACTATGAGGGGCTAGTCCAGTGGCTTGAAAACAAGGGGAAAGACAACTCGCTTACATTTGAGCCGCATGTCCTTCAAGAGCAAGCTGGTGGAATTCATGGGATTCCTGAAGACATTGATCGGGACGGCAACGTCGATATCGTCTTGCTTATCAGTCAAGAAGTCGAAAGCATCTATGTCCTTTATGGCGAGGGCAATGGCTCGTTTCGCGAGGAGAAGATTCACGACGCAACGAATCCTGACTTTGGATCTGCAGGGATTTGGCTCGAGGACCTCGATCAAGACGGCGACTTAGACGTGCTCTACTGCAATGGAGATGCGTTCGACTACTCGCCGCCCAAACCGTGGCCCTGGCATGGAGCCCAGTGGCTCGAGAATTCAGCAGACGGCAAATTTGAATACCACCGGCTCGCCGATTTTGGCGGCGCGGTGAACGCTATCGCACACGATTACGACCAAGATGGAGACCTCGATATTTTTCTTTCCAGTGCCTTTAACAGCTGGAGCAAGCCCACTGCGCAAAGCTTGCGAGTGCTAGAAAATACTGGTAGCATGCGATTTTTGTCGCATCCACTTGGCAATTCGCCAAGCCACATTCAAGCACTCGACGTCGGCGATATAAACGGGGATGGCAAGCTCGACCTAGTCACCGGCGGCATGCACATTTCCGAACCTTACGACCGCATTGGCCGGGTCGTCCTCTGGTACGGCAATTAACCCTTTAAACTATAAAATTAATAGATCAGTCACCTTTCACACATACTTGAACCTCAATTTGGACTCATCAGATGAAGCATATCACCACGGCACTAGCATGTTTATCGCTAACAGTCTTCCTAGGCTGCGGCGCAGCTAAACTTCCGACAATCCCAGTCACAGGAACCGTCTTGGTCGACGACAAGCCAATGGAGGGCGTAAAAGTTGTCTTCTCGCCAGCCGCTGGCAGCTCTGGCCAAAGTGCTTCTGGTCAAACAGACGCCGAAGGTAAGTACTCACTAACCACTGTAGACCCTGGCGATGGAGCTCTAGCGGGAGAATACCAAGTGGCGATTCTGAAGAGCCTGGTTGAAGAAGACAACTTGCCTAAAGAAGTAGATATGGATGATGAGGCGGCTATGGATGCGATCTACGGAGCCTTAGATACATCTAAAGATGTCCAGACGGAAAGCATCGTTGCGACGAAGTGGACCAGTCCTGGCACTTCAGGGTTGAAGGCTTCTGTTAAGGAAGGCGGAGAGAACAACTTCGAATTCAAAGTCACGAGCAAGTAATCTATTTCAATTCATCGAGATTCACGGCCAGTGAGACGGGCTTTGCTCCGAATCGCTGGCCGATTTCGTTTTGAGGATATCTGTAATCATTTTAAGCTGCCTGAAACAATCGAAATGTTTCCCCAGTGGAATTGCAAT
>PKCQ01000206.1 GCA_002862265.1 Planctomycetaceae bacterium
TGCCTGCTTGCCTTCCTGCTCGCTCGCCTTCAAATCAACCACGTAAATAAGCCCAAGATCGACGATATTCACGAATAGCTCGGGATCGATCACCTGTTTCAGCTGCTCACGCACTGAGGCTTCATTCAGCTCGACTGCAGCTTGCTCGCGAGCCGCCGCTTCCTCTGGCCCGGCGACTACTCCTTCGACTTCGCTATCCGGTTTCACCTTGTCTTCGCTCATCGCATTTCCTCATCTTTGCCTACAGCCGGTTCGATAAAGGAGAATTATTCACGCCCGTCTACACAGATCAAGCCAAGATTCGTGTCTATCGATTCCCATAGCAGAAACTGCGGTTGTCAAACTAGCGTAAAAAACATCAATCTGCTCCTCAGCGAGAGCAAGGTTTCCTCTAAGGTGAACACGTTCAATAACTCTTTACAAGGTAGCCTGCGATGCTTTCGATTTGAACTGCTATATGTGGACTGGTTCTAACTTTCTGGTTCCCAATCGCATGTCACGCAGACGCTTCGGTACTCGATGTTATGAACCAATTTACATCGGAGGCTGACGAGCTCAGTAAAGCGGCGATTGTCAAGCAGTTGGATTGGACTCTCCGACTCCAAATGGCCGAGCAACACGAAGCAGGAAATGCGGTCGCCGAAAAGATCAGCTCACAAGATCGTGAAAAGGTGGCGGCCGTTCTATTGAGTGAACTTGAGCATGCTCAGTCACTCGAGCTCGTAAGTCAAATGATGCTGACTTGTTGGCGTTATGAAGATCAAACCAAAGAGCTAGAACCTGAGACCGCAGAGATGGTGTTTCGCATGCTCAGCGATGTTCGGCGTAACGGCCAAAGACTCTCTCCAACGACGCCCCGTGAACGGGCAGTGGCTATTCTCTCTAGCTGCACAGATTCAGTCACCGACGATGTTGTCGCCCTCCTAAGCGATACCGAAACAATACACCGTGATGCCGCCGTCAGAATCCTCTCAGCTCGAGGCTATTTTGAGGATCACTTCGATGCACTATCCGCAATGGCTAACGCTCCTGAGAAACGAGTACGCTCATCGGTAGCGAATGCTTTGGCTGCACTCGAGACAAATCAGAACGAAGCCATCCGCGTAGCACTTTCGATGCTGCCTAACGAAAATTCTTCCGACTCTGTCGCTACAGCACTTGCTAATTTGGCGTCGCGAGCGACGGAAACACAGGCTGCGAGTATTCAACTCGCTCTGCTCCGAAAACTGGACCGGGCAAGGTACGTCACGTCTCTCTACCAGGACGCGATATACAAAACGATGCCGCGGCTATCAGACAGAGTCCAACAAGCTGTTGTACGAAAACTGATTCCGCATTTGTAGCCGCAGAACCAAGGAATTGAGAGAGCTGTTGCGATCGCTGGGGCAAATGCGAAAGAAGCTCTGCCTTATTTCCTGGAGAGTTTTGAAAAAGTAAGCGAAATTGAGAAGCTAAGGGAGAAGCTAAGAAGCGCCGAGAATCTCTGGCGAGTTGAAGGAAACGCCGAGCGCGTCCTCCCTGTCTTCCTCACAGCGATCGAAAGCCCCAACACTACAACTCGTTACTATGGCTTCAAGGGCTTGCGGACACTAGGAAGCGACGCAATGCCCGCCGAAGTGAGGCTCTTGGAGTTGCTTGATCACGAGAAGAGCACTGTCGTCCGTCAGAGTTTTCAGACACTCGTATTCATCAGTGTCAACTCGGAATCGTCGATTAAAGCGATCGCTGAATTAGCCACGTCTCACAGCGATCCCGTAGTACGCAAGATTGCGGAGAAGACCTCACAAGCCCTGCTCAAACCGACATCGCCTTAGTACTTTCGTAGTACGCATGAATTTCCGGAAATTGGGTATCTGGAAGTTGATTCGATCAACAACAATGACGCAGAGTAGTATCAGACTACATGTCAGTCTTCACTTTCTCCAGAGAGTGTTTCATCGTAATCAAAACGTGACGTGTTGCCCCTCAAAGTGATTCGTATCCATCACAATGAATAATCCCCATCCTCTCTCGCCGCGTTCGTTCAGAACATTTTTGAAGGCGTGATTATTGAAGTCGCCTGACGACCAGACGCTACGAAAATTGATAACAATTGTGACGTACTCCCACTTGGTACTCATCGCAAAGCTTTCAACCCTACGAGCTGATTGAGCTAGTCAATCTGCACGAATCGGCACCAAACGAAAAGAGCTGAGATGCCAAGCTAGCATATCAGCCCTTGAATATCGTTCGGAGCAACCAAGAGCAAGAGGCACAAGCCGAAAATCACTCAGGGCCGATTCTTGTCAATCGCTCCTTCTAACTGTCGCCAAATGGATCTTCTCCACCGAATGGATCGTCACTTTTCTTGGGAGCAGACTTCCCAGGCGTTGACTTTGCATCTGTTTTCGGCGGAGCACCCGACTTCTCCTTCACCTTCTCACCGCCGAAGGGATCTGCTCCCGTCTGGTCGCCGCGCGATCCAAAAGGATCAGAAGAAGAAGCCCCACCAAACGGGTCAGCGGCAGGCGTGGTCGCGGCGGGTTCAGCCGCTTGGCCGCTTCCACCGAATGGATCAGCCGCTGGGGCTGCACTGGTTGTAGCTGGGGCCCCAAAGGGATCAGCTGCTGGAGCTGTCATTTCTGGAGTCGCTGGCGTGTTTGCCACGCCACCGAATGGGTCGGCCCCACCAGCACTGCTGCTAGACGCTGGCGCTGTGGTGGTTGCGGGAGCAGCAAAGTTTCCTGCGTCGACTTCAGATGTAGGAGGCGGAGTCTTGTCAACGGATACCGTACCGGAACGCAAGCCATCAGCAAATGGACTTTGACCTCCCGCAGCCGCGGCGGGAACGACGGCACCGGCAGGCTTGTTCGCCGCTTGGGCAGCACTAGCTCGTGCTACTTTGTCTTCCTGAATCTGTTTCATTCGCATGATGCGAGCATCATGCCGTGCCTTTTCAATCTTCTTACGCACAGCACCTTGCACACGTGTCAAGGAAGAGCCCACTGGTGAAGACCTGCGGCCCAGAGCCTCGAGTTTTGCCCCCGTCTGGAAGTCTACACTTCCGTCTGCTCCCATCGCCTCCTCAATCAGCCCACGAAAGTAGAACGCGCGTGGGTCTTGCGAGCCTGCGTCAATTGACTGGTTGAGTGACTTTTTGGCTCCCGCTAAATCTCCGGCGAAGTACCGATGCACGCCTTCACCGTAGGTTGCCGAAATGCCGTCTTGGCCATGGGACAACCCGCAACTTTCAACACTTAAAGCCCCTGCCAGGCAAAGGTATAGAACGAGTCGAGCTCGCATCGTGATGACTCCTGATTTGATGTTGGGGGACAAGTTGGAAGGCCGCCAAATGCGACCCAACCAATTCCCTACTTGTGGGTGAGTGGGGATCTATTTCAACGCTCTATTCGGCAGAGACATGCGACAGTCTGGTCGCGTATAGATCGTTTTTCGATTTTCGTGATCTGATACTAGTTTAGTCGCAACGCAACGCAACAAGTACTTGGTAGCTAATTCCTCCGGCGACCTCCCCCTTTTTTCGGACTAGAAGACTTGCCGCTCGGAAATCGTGACGCTTAGCCCAGATTAGAGAAGAGCTGGAAAATTTCGTCATTGTCACACGCGGTCTCTGCAAAGAACGGTTGCCAGAATCGCCCAACCTGATTTCGCTGCCTTTTGTGAAGAACTGAAGAGCGATTTTGTGACGCTAGAGGACGATCAATGCATTCAGGCAAAGGAGAAGGGCTGTAAAACCTACACGAAAAACCCGGTAGCAAAGCTGGAGTGGAAAATGTGCCTTCAATTGTGTCGTTTCTTGCAGCCCGCGTGAAAACGCAGATCTTCGATCTTTCGGGTAGACTCTTTACTCGCATTCTCTCCGCGTTTATTTCGCGGCCCGAACCTTCGGCTGATCTGAATCATGATTGATCTTCCATCCTCCTCCAAGCGGAACCCAGGCGATGGCAAAGACAAAGGAGAAATCGAAGAAAGAACAGAAATTTACTAAGCGCAGACTAATCGTCAATGAAGCCGGTGTGAAGCGTTGTTGGTGGTGCGGGAACGATCCGCTCTATCAAGATTATCACGACAACGAATGCGGAAGGCCAGTTTACGACGATCAGCGTCTATTCGAGAAAATCTGTCTTGACGGTTTCTAAGCTGGATCACCATCCTCCGAAAATGCGAGAACTTTCGCATAGCCTTCCCTCAATTCGACTTCAACCTGGTCGCGTTGATGACAGAACGCGACGTAAGTCGATTGCTAACGAACGAGGGCATCGTTCGGCATTGCGGTAAGATTGAGTCCACGATCAACAATGCCGCCAAAGCAATTGAACTTATTGCGAGTGAAGGCAGCTTGGCGAACTATTTTTGGAACTTTGAGCCTAAAAACAAAGCGACTCCACTTTGCAAAGAAGACATTCTTTTCATGACAGCAGAGTCCAAGGCACTGAGCAAAGATCTAAAGAAACGAGGCTGGTCGTTTGTGGGGCCAACTACTTGCTATGCCTTCATGCAGGCCATTGGTCTCGTCAACGATCATGTTGGTGGATGTGATTTTCGCGAGTTGGAACGCAAGACCTACTTCAATGTCCGCAGGTACGCAATGAGGTCACGAACTTCTTCGGGCGAGAGCACTTCATTCATCGCAGGCATCAAAGAAGTCTCTTGCTCTTTGACCGCGACAATATCATCGGTCAGAACTTCGACCAGCTCACCCTTCGTATTGGCAACAATAGTCTTTTTATCGCCGGCCTTCTGAATACGTCCAAGCAGTACTTCGTCGCTAGCCAGCAAGATTGATTGACTGCGATATTTTTCATCGATGTCCTTGCTTGGTAAAACAACTGCGTTCAGCAAATACGCCGCGTCGCGTTTCTCCGCAATCTTGGTCAGTACAGGCCCAATCTCACTGCCCTTCTTACCAATTCGGTGGCAACGAGAACACTGAGCTTGTCCGTGAGTTCTGAATATTTGCTCACCGCGTTCTACATCGCCACCAGCTGATGAAAAGCGGAATCTACCCAATGGATGTTTGGAAGAGTCGGAATCCAGCTTGGCGACGATCCTCTTGATCGAGTCAGCTTTAGTTTGAGAGGCCAGCAGGGCGACGGCATCCAGCTCCAACTCAGCGTCTAGCTTTCCATCTCGGAGTTGGCCGCCAATCCGCTCGGAAATCTGCGTGATGCCGGTAGCTCGGCTCTGCGACAGAATCCTCATCACCTCTTGTCGTTTTTTTATTTCGACCGACTCATCGACGAGAATCTCATCTAGCGCGTCCAAGGCCTGTTCAGACCTCTGAGAAAGAGCAAACTCGAGGGCTCTTAGACGCAAATCCATGTTCCCCGCTTCGGCTGCTTCTCCCACAATTTCGGGTTGTCGTTCAGCAACTAAGTTAAAGGCGAGAACACGCGTGGCCGAATCAAGATCTACATCGCGAACCATTCTCACCAGAGAGTCTGCGGGAAATTCAAGGTTCAGTGACTGGGCGGTCTTCAAAGCCGCGCGTCGAGTTTCCTCATTCTTGCCCTGAAGCAAACCTGCCAAGATCTCAGGAAGCTCCGCCAGATCCATCTGACGCGCCTTCACTTTTGCTTCTTCGACTAGCTCGGGCCGATAAATTCCTTCAACCAGGTCCAATGCCCTGGGCTTGCTCCATTCTGAAAGTGCCCGCAAGATCGCGAGCTCACCGGCCTCAGGAAAATCCCCTTGTGTCAGAGCAGCCACAAGTCGCTTGTAAGACTCGGCATCCCCGATGCGCAAGTTTGCATTTGTAGCGCGAAGATGAAAGGCCTCTGGTAGTGAAGCCGCTGAAAGGAGCGTCGCTGCCAAAGTCGGTAGAGCATCCGGAATAGATGTGCCATCGTGAATCGCTCGAGCGGCCTCCGTGCGGACCCAATTTGACTTGTCGGCCAAGAAGGCCTCCACTTCCTTACTTCCTTGTTTTCTTAACGCCAACACGCAGCAGAGCTTTCGAAGTACGTTACCGCTTCCTGCTTGTTTCGCCAGTTCTTCGGCTTCGGCACAAGCCGCGAGTGCCATGGAGTAGCCGTGCCGCAAGTAATGCTGGTCAGCTTTCAACTGAGCCGAAGAGAAAAATGAAAGTAAAAGTGAAAGT
>PKCQ01000266.1 GCA_002862265.1 Planctomycetaceae bacterium
TTCAAGGAGATATCTATTGCGAGGGTTTAGCTGCGGCGTTTCAGTCGCGAGGTGCCATTGCGGGGTTGTCAGCCATTCGCATGCTGCGTTCAAGTTTTAGTATGCCGCTGGGACAATTTGTACAGCAAGTCGCTACTTTACTGCGAGCCTTCGACCCGCTGATTGGGAATGACTGGGCGGTTCTCGCATCGAGAGTTCAAGAATCCAATATGTCTCGTTGGAAGACGCTGGATTGTTTGAAGCAAGGCAGCTGTCGAGCGGAGTATTTAAGCCTGGAACTCGAGCTAGCAGACCAACGTCCGCATGCGGTCTATCCCACTTCGCCATTTCGCGAAAGTAGCGGCAGCGTGGTCAGTCAAGCTGACTTTCAGCAGGTCGAAGCTTTCATGACCAGCACTACGCACACGTCAATCAAAGTGGTAGAGAATGTGCTCGAGACGGATAACTCACTTTTGCGAGAAATCTACAAGCCACTGGGCCGATGCATCTGCTTAATCGATGAAAATGTCGAGCGATTTTTTGGCTGGCGTGTCGAATCCTACTTTGCATCGCATGGGATTGAACTCGAGAAGTTAGTCTATCGCGCGATGGAAGTGGATAAAGGCATCCGAACGGTGGAGCAGATGCTGGGAGATTTCAAACACCTCGGTGTTTCTCGTAATGAGTCCGTGCTGATCATGGGAGGCGGTGTGCTCGCTGACACCGGTGGGTTAGCCTGCGCACTTTACCATCGCGGCACGCCCTACGTAATGTTGTCGACCTCAGTCGTCGCAGGTATTGACGCTGGACCTTCACCTCGGACGTGCTGCGACGGATTCGGCTACAAGAATCTTTTCGGGGCCTACCATGCTCCGATCTTGTCGATCACTGACCGCACTCTGTTTCAAACACTTCGTTCGGGTTGGCTGCGACACGGTATTGCGGAGATCATCAAAATGGCCACGGTAAAAGACGCCGAATTGTTTAACGCGCTCGAACAAGCTGGAAGCGAGTTGATTGACACACGCTTCGGGTCGCTCAACACACCGGATGACGCGGCGATCTGCAACCTGTCACGACAGATACTTGGTCGGGCGATCAAGAGCTATGTGGAAGCCGAGTATGGCAATCTGTACGAAACGCACCAATGTCGGCCGCATGCCTATGGGCACACTTGGTCACCAGGTTTTGAGATTCCCGCGGGTTTGCTGCACGGGCATGCCGTCTCTATCGGGATGGGCTTCGGCGCGTTTTTGTCGGAAAAAGAGGGTTGGATTACGAAGGAAGAGCGAGACCGCATCCACCGCTTGATTACCAGTTTTGATCTCAGTTTGTGGCATGAAGTGCTGACTGACCACGATCAAATTTGGGCCGCACAGGAGAAGATGATCGAAAAACGTGGCGGTCACCTCGCCGCCCCGCTTCCGCAACACGCTATCGGTCAATGCGGATACCTACCTCATCTATCCCAACGGCAACTCTTCGCTTCGCTAACTGACTATCAACAACACTGTCGAACGCTTCCCCGTTCCGGTCGAGGCATCGAGCCCCACTGCCGTGATGTAGGATTAGAAGATCCCTCCACGGTCGGCGAAAGCCTAACCACCACGCAATAACCGTTCGTGGGCCACGTGGTGGCATGCAGTTCGTTGTGCCGTTTTTGCTCCTTCCTTATTCAGACGACATTGCAACTCATTCCATACGGCCTCACGCTGATCATTCGTTGGGGGCAGGGGATGTGTTCTTTCTTGTGTTCCTGCACGTCAAGACTCGTTTCGTATTCTCGACTTCGGCGACTTGTACCCCCAAGCAAAAGTGTATCGTTCTCAATTCGGCCGTATTCTTACTCGATGTTCAAGCTTCTAATTCGCCTCACAACGTCACCGGTTCGCCGGCAAAGCTTGAACCCAACGCTGGGTGCGTCATATGCACACAAGACGCCTCGACCGATCGGTGGCGGTCGAATCCCAACATGGCACTCTCGTTTGGCGTCATTCTTACCTACATACCAAGGTAGGCCGCTCAGCGGCCTAAACGAAGCGTGCTCAAACACCTCTAACTAGTGACCGGCCCGTCCAACCGGTGAACCGGTTGTCATCACCCCTGAGACTCAAGGCGGAAGGTTGGTTTTACGTCGAAGATTTACGCCCTCGGCCACTGGGTAGCTTCTGAATTCGCTACCGGCTTAGATACAGACGACGGGCAATTTACCGATGAGTTTCTTAGGACACACCTTAGCGTCACTCGCGGGTTCAGTGGACGAAACTCTATGCCCGTAAAGTTTTGCTAAACTCGAAGCAAACAGGGTATCCTGACACCAGGAATCGATAACTAGCCTGATCAATCCGGTCGCATGAAAGTTTCATGGGCCCGCCTCCCCAGGTATTTGGAATTTTACTGGACTATCCCTTGAAACATGAAACTTTGTGAAAGGCCGCACGACTGGCCTTAACTGCATGGCTCGATGGCGCGTCTGAAGATCCGCAGAAGCGTTCACAGCTCATGGCACACCATCCCGAGATTGCGACGGATCTAGAACGAGAGTTTCGACGGCTGACACTGATAGAAAAAGCGTTGCAATCGGCAGATGAGCAAGCAGCACTGCTCGCGCAATTCGCTTGTGATGCACTGCATGATATTTTCCTGCCACTCAACAAGGAATCTCTTTATCTCGCATGCACTGTCCAGAGAGAATATCAGTTGCAGCGTTGGACATTTGCGAACCAAAAGCTTAATGTTTTGCGCAGCTGCAAAACAGAAGCCTCCGCTCGACCTCGATTCGTAATCCACCCGGATCGAGAATTGGCGGCAGTCATTGATTCCGAAGTTCACATTCTCAACTCCAATCAAGGGACTCTCGCCAGCGTCAATGCGTCTCCCTCCAACGTCGGTCCAGTGAGTTGGCTTGGCTCCTCGCCTGACCTGGCACTTGCCAACGGTAAGGAGCTCGCCCTCATCCACATCGACGAGCCATGGCAGGACCAATGGACGGCTGTACCGTTAGTTCGAGAACAAGCCAAAATCAAGTCGATCATTACGGACCCGAGCTCAACCTATTGCAGTATCTTTACTATGGATGGTCAGATCCAGCTTTATGACCTCCCGTTTCCCAAATAGTTACCGAGCAACCTCGCTCAGCAGGCTTAACCGCAACCGACGCATTCGCCATCAGCCGCTTTTCACAACTTGATTTCACTTCCACCTGCGCGGCGTTTCCCTTGAAGAAATCCACAGTCGCAACCTGAAAACAGGTATTCGAAAGCGGAGCGGTAACATGACAGGCGATCAGGCTTTCCCGCCGAGCTCCATGAATCGTGATCACACGCCTGTCCCAAATGAGGGCCTGCAGCAAACGCTCAATCTTCAACGTACCATACCACGCACCTTTCCAAGTTTGGCAATGCTCATTGCATCCAAGTCACCGTGGTCAGCAAAAAACGGAGCTTCGTAAGCAACCAAGTACCGTTGCGACACTCACAGGTAAGCAGAACTTTGTAAAACCCAGTCGAACCTTGCTGGCGACAAACAAGCTTGCCTAAGAAATATTTCTGCGGTATTTCAGCGAATCAGACGGATCGAAAGCTCAATACCAAAATAACCCGTCGCATGTTCGACGGGTTGTTGAATCGAATTGCCACACAATTTGACTGCGGGGTAATAGGTTCAATCCACGGCTACCGGCAGGCCCTCAACGTCGAGTTTATCCATCTTCGATTTGAACAAGTCTGCTTGATACTCGTGGGCCCCCAAAATCGATTTCTGTGCCAACCACCCGATGATTTTCTGAAATGTCCGTCGCGGAACTAGCACTTGGAAAAAGCAATCGATCTCCCTGATTGATACAGGGAGAACAAAATCTCAACTCGCCTTTTGCGTTCAACTGAGGGTTGAGTGCAATCACATCGGTTCCGGTATAGCTGGCGACGCCCCCCCCAACCTTCAATGCAGCAATCATCAACGTGATTAGGCGGCACGTCACTCTGGGACACAAGCTTTAACCAGGCATTCGCAGTATTATTCCAAAGAATAGAATTGACCAGGTGCGTGTAACAGCGAGGGATTACAACGATTGGCTGGACGGACAGACCTCCGCCAGAGGACATCGATAGATTGTCAAAAATCGTGCAGTTCACCACGTCCATACGAATCGTCAGCCGGCGGCCCGCAGTCAACGGGGAACTTCCCGTGTTCTGGAAACGAATTCCGCCCCCCTCCTGAAGACTGAAGGTCCCGCTGATTACGTCGTTACGCAACTCGAGATCGCCGACAGTGTCTACGAATACTGCACCGCCCTGATTTGCCGCCGAGTTATCACAAAGCCAACTGCGGTAGATCGTTGCTATCGTGCAATCGACTAAATAGATTGCTCCCCCTTCCCCGACCGTTGATTTCCAGGAGAATTTGCAATCCTCAACAAACACTTCCTCCACACCGACAACCCGCATGGCACCGCCGTTGAACCCCGCATTGTCTGAAAAACTACAGAACTTTACATCTACCCGATTGCAACCACGCCCTTGGACTGGCGTTCGCGGAAAATTATTAAAACGGCAGTCCATAAAGTGAATGCGAGCATCTGATCCAGTCCCCACCACCGCAGTTTGGCCGTAACCTCCCGCAGAGCATCTAAATTCGATGCTGTTAAATTGGGCATCTGTATTACGAACACTCAGATGACCGAAAGGGCCGGGGATGTAGACATTGACCGTTCCGCCCGCGTGAGCCGTTATTTTGCACTCTTCCATAATTTGAACCCCAGACACCGGTAGTGTGTATACACCCGAGTGAACCCGGATGTCATCAATTCCTGGAGACGCATTTGCTGCCTGAATGCCTTGCTCTAAGGTAGCGTAGGGAGATCCTGCGGCGGTCCCCCATGTTGCTACATGAATGTATCTTGCGTGTAGGGCACCTGCTGAAAAGCAACACATCAAGATGGTACACAGAATTGTAAAGACCTTTACTCTCATCGAAATGACTCGTTTCACAAGTGGAAAGGAAGCAAACCACGACGCCTCGGACGCTCTTATCGGCAAAGAACGCGATGACTGAGACAAATCAACAGCCATACGCCGCACACTCTACAGAGCGTCGTTTAAACTGCGAACTATCGCAAAAAATTTGCGATCCGTTAAAGAGTCGCGCAAGGTCGCTTCACAACTCTAAAGTCGGTTGCCAAGAAAACTTCTCCGCCTTGAATCCGGCGCCGCATCTACCTATCCCGGACCTTTACACAGAAATCCGCGAGGAGTTCTCTATTTCGCAAATGCTGATATAACAACAACTTGAGAGTTCCGATACTCATCCGGTTGCGGGGTGACCGAAGTGCCACTCTCCAACTTCAAAAGGTTAAAAAGTCCTCTGATTCTCACGCCATTTTTGTCGTTCAGTTGCTCGTGTATGACGCGACTCTGACGACGTCGACTAATGGCAACAACGACACCCCGAACAACTCAAGTCCCGACGACTTTCGTTCGGGTTAGATTTCGCCCGGGGCGGTTTTAAAAATGTTCGACCAACTCAGATGACCACCATGAAGTCTGGCGAGTTGCCTGATCCTACCGATATGATTCTATCGTCCAATGTCGGATGCAAAGAACGTCTCGGCGGGCAATTAAGTAGCTACTCGAGGCAAGCGGCATAACGTAACGTAGCGACCAAAGCATCGGTCCACCACCGAGTACATCACCGTAACCAATCAATCTGGTTCGAAGCACCAATCGTACGCTCTACCAGGCTCCTGCAAAGATTTCAGCTATTAACGCTGGCTTCTCTCTGTAGAAGACTACTTATTCCCACCAGCGTTTCGTTCGGGCAGCCTTTTTGCACGGTGCAGTGGTTCGTCTATTCCGGTGCCTGGAGTGTTCGTGCTGACCAACTGGGGCATCCGTCGGAACTCGCCGCAGACATTAGGCTTGGGGCTTTTCGTCGAGCTGTCCCTTGATCTGAAATAGCCCAAAACCTTCTATGGCTCGATTGGATACGAGTTGGTGTAGGCACGCATTTTAGCTGAAGGATAGGGAACCGTCAGCAACAACCTAGCCAGGTCGGCTCGCTGAGCCACAGAAAAAGAGCCCGATTT